>DATBBR010000127.1 GCA_036270875.1 Acidimicrobiales bacterium | reverse complement strand
TATTACCGCGGCTGCTGGCACGTAGTTGGCCGGGGCTTCTTCTGCAGGTACCGTCAGTTTCGTCCCTGCTGAAAGGGGTTTACAACCCGAAGGCCTTCATCCCCCACGCGGCGTTGCTGCGTCAGGCTTTCGCCCATTGCGCAAGATTCCCTACTGCTGCCTCCCGTAGGAGTCTGGGCCGTGTCTCAGTCCCAGTGTGGCTGGTCGTCCTCTCAGACCAGCTACCCGTCGTGGCCTTGGTGAGCCGTTACCCCACCAACAAGCTGATAGGCCGCGAGCCCCTCCCGAAGCAAAATTCCTTTCCTCACCAGGCCATGCGACCCGGTGGGGACATCCAGTATTAGCACCGGTTTCCCGGTGTTATCCCGGTCTTCGGGATAGGTTGCTCACGTGTTACGCACCCGTTCGCCACTGGACCTTCTCCGGTGTTGCCACCGGATGGGTCCCGTTCGACTTGCATGTATTAAGCACGCCGCCAGCGTTCGTCCTGAGCCAGGATCAAACTCTCCATCGAGATCAGGGAGATCACCCGAAGGCGATCTCGACGATCAGGAGAGCCGGCCTCCGGGACACTGATCCCTTCGGCCGACCGGCACCAGGACGGACATGTTGTCCGTCTCTGTGCATTGACTTCGGTGATCGCTCGCGCGACCACCCCGCACTGGCTTTTGGCTTTCCTCTGTTCCGTTTTCAAGGAGCGACGCGACACACATCCCCGGGGGGGAGTTGGTGCCGGGTCCTACTCTCTTCCGAGGGGGCGAGGTAGCCCTCGCTCGGTCCCGGTCGATGTCGCACCGGTGGGCCGTAGGGCCGACCGGGCGAATGAACAACCTAGACCCCCGCCCCTCCTCTGTCAAGGGTCCATCCTGCGCCGTGGCCTGCGGCCGCCCCGAGAGACGTTGGCGTCGCCCGGCACCCACCACCGCCACGGGTGATCGGCCGCCACGGTGATCCCGACCCGAGGCCCAACCCCCGGGCGACGTGGCGGCGGGCGCTCGTCAGCAGCGAGCAGCACACCCCCATCACCGGTGACCAGGTCGGCCCCGTCCTGCTGCCGGCCGATTCCCAACGCCTGACACAGCTTACCGGGGCCGCTGCACAGGTCCCGCTCCCGTCGGGCACCCGACCGTCGGGCCCACATCTGCTCCACCCCCGTGACGGGAGCCAGGGCCCGCAGGAGGACGGCGTGAGCGGTTCCTTCCGGACCGCAGACGGCGTTGGCGCACCAGTGCACGCCGTAGCTGAAGTACACGTACAGGTGGCCGGGAGGCCCGAACATGGTGGCGTTCCGCCTGGTGGGACCCCGGTAGGCGTGGGAGGCAGGGTCCTCGGCGCCTCGATAGGCCTCGACCTCGACGATCCGCCCAGCGACGCCGTCCCGCACCACGAGCTTGTTCAGGAGCTGAGGCGCCACCTGACGGGCGTCTCCAAGGAACAAGCCACGGGAAAGCGCCGCCCACGCGGGGGTCGATGCTGAGCCCCGGGAGGCGGCCGGCTCAGCCACGGCCCACCCGCTCGGTGTCGATCTCGAGGCGGCGGCGGAGGTTGCGCAGCTGGTCCGCCACCGGCTTGGGCCCGGCGCCACCGGGGGTGGTGCGGCGGGTCACCGCCACCCCCGGCTCCAACAGGGCGACCGCCTCGACGCCGAGCTCGGGGTGACCCTCGACCAGCTCGGGCAGGGGGACGTGACGCTCGAGCGAGTCGCGCACAATCGAGGCCACGATGCCGTGGGCCTGACGAAATGGCGTCCCCCGCGCCACCAGCCATTCGGCCAGGTCCACCGCTGCCGCCTCCTGGCTGTCGGCTGCCGTCCGCATGCGGTCCAGGTCGAAGCCAACCGTGGACAGGAGCCCGTCGAGCGCCGCCAGGGCCCGCCCGACCTGGTCGACGGCATCGAACAGCGGCTCCTTGTCCTCCTGGAGGTCCCGGTTGTAGGAGAGGGGGAGCCCCTTGAGCGTGGTCAGCATGCCCGTCAGATGACCGACGAGGCGGCCGGCCTTGCCCCGCAGCAGCTCGGCCACGTCCGGGTTCTTCTTCTGGGGGAGCATTGAGCTGCCCGTGGCGTAGGTGTCGTGGAGGTGGAGGAAGCCGAACTCCTCGGTCGACCACAGCGCCACCTCCTCGCCCAGCCGGGAGAGATGCACACCGAGGAGGGCGAGATCGAACAGGGCTTCGGCCACGAAGTCGCGGTCGCTCACGGCGTCGAGGGAGTTCTCGAACCGGCTGGCGAAGCCGAGATCGGCAGCGACCGCGTCGGGGTCGAGCGCCAGCGAGGAACCGGCCAGGGCCCCCGCACCCAACGGTGACACGTCGAGCCGGTCCACGGTGGCGACGAGTCGGTCGACGTCGCGCGCCAGGGCCCAGCCGTGGGCGAGGAGGTGATGGGCCAGCAGGACCGGTTGCGCCCGCTGGAGGTGGGTGTACCCGGGCAGGTACGCGTCACCGGCCTCGTCGGCCCGGTCCGCCAGCACCGTCTGCACCCTGAGGATCGCCCGGGCCAGGTCCCGCAGCTCGCGCCTGGTATAGAGGCGCAACGCCGTGGCCACCTGATCGTTGCGGCTGCGGCCGGCGTGCAGCTTGGCCCCGACCTCTCCCGCCAGCTCGGTCACCCGCCGCTCCAGCGCGGTGTGAATGTCCTCGTCGCCCTCGGCGAAGGCGAAGTGGCCGCCCTCCAGCTCCGCCCCGACCCGGTCGAGGGCGGCGAGGAGGTCGTCACGCTCGTCGGTGGTGAGGATGCCGGCCCCCTCCAATCCGCGCACGTGCGCCCTGGAGCCGGACAGGTCGTCGCCCGCCAGGCGGACATCGAACGAGAGGCTCTCGGTGAACGCCACCACCGGGTCGGCGGGCGCCACCCCGAAGCGCTCCTTCCAGAGGCTCATCGACTCGGTGGCGGCCGGCCCGACGGGGGCGGCTGTCGGGCCGCCCACGTTTCGACCCCCAGGCCCCACAGGCGCACGAACCCCGCCGCATCCTCGTGGTGGAAGGCGTCGGCTGCCTCATACGTGGCCAGCTCGTAGTCGTACAGGCCGACCGGGCTGCGGCGGCCTGCAACGAAACAGCGGCCGGGGACCTCGCAACGCAGCCGAACCTCTCCAGCGACGCGCCGCTGGCTCTCGAGGACGAAGGCGTCGAGGGCCCCCTTCAGCGGCGAGTACCACAGCCCGTCGTACACCAACTCCGCCCAGCGGGGCTCGAGGCGGGCCTTCTCGTGGGCCAGGTCGCGCTCGAGGGTGAGGTCCTCCAGATCGGCGTGCGCCATCAGCAGGGCCAGCGCTCCTGGGCACTCGTAGACCTCGCGGCTCTTGATGCCGACCCGGCGGTTCTCGACCATGTCCACGCGACCCCAGCCGTAGGAGCCGACGACCCTGGTGATCTCGCCGATCAGCTCGTGCAAGGGCAGTCGTCGACCGTCGATCGTGGTCGGAAGACCGTCCTCGAAGCCGAGCACCATTTCGACCGGCTGCTCCGCCGTGGGGGTCGTGAGCTCGAAGACCTCCTCCGGCGGCTGGGACCACGGGTCCTCGAGGATCCCGCATTCGATGGTCCGCCCCCAGAGGTTCTGGTCGATCGAGTACGGGCTGGCCCTGGTGACCGTGACGGGAATGTCGAAGCGCTCGGCGTACTCGATCGACTGCTCGCGGGTCAGCCCCCAACCTCGCACGGGCGCAACGGTCTGCAGGTCCGGCGCCAGGGCACGGGTCGACACCTCGAAGCGGACCTGGTCGTTGCCCTTGCCCGTGCAGCCGTGGGCGACGGCATCGGCCCCGTGCTCCCGAGCGGCGGCGACCAGGTGGCGGACGATGAGAGGACGCGAGAGGGCGGACACGAGCGGGTACTTGCCCTCGTAACGGGCGTTCGCCCGCAGGGCGGGGGCGACGAAGTCGCGCGCGAACTCCTCGCGCGCGTCGACGATGATTGCTTCCACGGCGCCGGCGGCCAACGCCCGCTGGCGGAGGCCGTCGAAGTCACCTCCCTGCCCCACGTCGGCAGCGAGGGCGATGACCTCCATGCCCATCTCCTCGCCCAGCCACCGCACTGCCACCGACGTGTCCAGTCCGCCGCTGTAGGCCAGGACCACTCGCTTGGGCACGCAACGCTCCTCTCGTCTCTTTGTTCGTCCTCGAGCCCACAGGCCTCAGAGGCCGGCCCGGGCGGCGAGCCGTCGGGCCATCTCGGCCCCACCCGCCCCCTCGGAGGCCACCACGAGCACCGTGTCGTCGCCCGCAACGGTACCGATGACCCCGTCGAGCCCGGCCCGGTCGAGCGCCGACCCGACCACGTGGGCCGATCCCGGCGGGGTCCGCAGCACGACCACGTTGGCCGAGTGCACCACCTCGACCACCCAGTCGGCCAGCACCCGGCGGAGATGGTCCTCCGGCGCCACCTGGTCCCGGGGCAGCTCGGGGATGGCGTAGACGCTGTCTCCTCCCGGCACCCGGACCTTGACCGCCCCGAGCTCCTCGAGGTCCCGCGACACCGTGGCCTGTGTGGCCTCCACGCCGTCTTGGGCCAGCAGCTCGACGAGCTGGGGCTGGCTCGTCACGGCATGGCCCTCCAGGATCCGGGCGACGCGGTGCTGTCGCTGGCTCTTGGCCAACTTCATCGACCCGTCCGCGGTGTTCCAGCTGCCCCGCTCGCCTCGGCCACCGGCGACCATGCGGCGCCGTCCGGCTTCGCGTCGAGCAGCCACAGCAGCAGGCCGCGCGCGGCGTGCAGACGGTTCTCGGCCTGACGCCACACCACGCTGCGTGGCCCGTCGACGACGCTGGCGGCGATCTCCTCGCCCCGATGGGCAGGCAGACAGTGCAGGACCACAGCATCGGGCGCCGCCCGGGCCATGAGCGCCTCGTCCACGGTGAACCCGTCGAAGGCTCGGCGGCGTGCGGCGGCATCGGCCTCCTGGCCCATCGACACCCACACGTCGGTGTGGACCGCGTCGGCCCCGGCGGCGGCGAGCTCCGGCCGCTCGACCAGCTCGAGGTCGCCGCCGAGCGACACGATTCGATCAGCGTCGGCGTCATCCAGGCTGAACGCCGGCGGTGACGCCACGCGCATGCGCATCCCAGCCAGCGCTCCCCCGAGGAGCAACGAGCGGCACACGTTGTTGGCGTCACCGACCCAGGCGAGGGTTCGTCCCCGCAGCCCCCCCAGCACCTCCTGCATCGTGAGCAGGTCGGCCAGGGCCTGACAGGGATGGGCCCGGTCGGAGAGGAGGTTGATCAGCGGCACCGCCGTCCCCGAGGCGTCGAGGGCGGCGGCCATGCGCTCGAGATTGCCGTGGTCCTGCACCCTGGCGCCGATGACGGCGTGATAGCAGGCCAGCGTGCGGGCGATGTCCTCGGCTGTCTCCCTCGTCCCCAGCCCGACCTCCTCGCCGCGGATGCTGATCGGGTGGCCCCCCAGCTGGACGACCGCCATCTCGGTGGCGTTGCGGGTGCGGTTCGACGGCTTCTCGAACACCAGGGCCGCGCCCCGGCCGGCGAGCACCGGTCTCGGCCGGGGCTCGCGGGCGAGGTCGAGCACGGCGGCCAACTCGTCCGCGGCCAGGTCGTCCGTCTCGAGCAGGTGTCGGGTCATGCCGTCCCCGTTGGGGGCGGTCCCCCGCGCCGGGGTCCCCGGTCCGCCACCCGGTGCTCGCCCAGCACCTGGCCCAGGATGGCCAGGGCCTCCTCGATCTCGTCGGACGAGACCAGCAGGGGCGGAGCCAGGCGGACGGCCTTCTCCGTGACGGCGTTCACGACGAGGCCCGCGGCCAGCGCTCGGGCCGTGACCTCCTTGGCGACCGGTACCTCCAGCTCGGCTGCCAGCAACAGGCCCTGTCCACGCACGCCGGCCACGCCGGGCAGGCCGTCGAGGCCCTCCC
Source organism: Acidimicrobiales bacterium (assembly GCA_036270875.1). NCBI lineage: Bacteria > Bacillati > Actinomycetota > Acidimicrobiia > Acidimicrobiales > Acidimicrobiales bacterium. The sequence goes on along the minus strand of DATBBR010000127.1, from coordinate 6,216 downwards.
GAAGCTGCGCGCCCGAGGTCCTCGCCAACGCCGGGACGTCAGCCTCTTCCATCACGGCCAGCGTCGCCTTGGCCGCGGCGGCCGCCAGCGGCTGACCTCCGAAGGTGCTGCCGTGGTCGCCCGGCCTGAAGGCATCGGCCACCTCTGCCCGAGCCCAGCAGGCGCCGATGGGCACGCCGTTGCCGAGGGCCTTGGCCATGGTGACGACGTCGGGCATGATCCCCTCGTGCTGGAAGGCGAACCACCTTCCGGTGCGACCCAAGCCCGTCTGGATCTCGTCGAGCATGAGCAGGGCGCCGCGCTCGTCACACAGCCGGCGCACGGCGGTGAGGAAGCCCGGCGCCGGCGGGTTCACGCCCCCTTCTCCCAGGATCGGCTCGAGCAGCACTCCGGCAACAACCGATCCGTCCACCGCCCGTTCCAGGGCGTCGAGGTCGTCCCACGCGACGTGGCGGAAGCCTTCTGGCAGGGGCTGGAACGGCTCGTGCTTGGTCGGCTGTCCCGTGGCGTGCAGGGTCGCCAGGGTGCGGCCGTGGAACGACCCGTAGGCGCTGACCACGACGTACCTGCCAGGGCCCGCCCAGCGACGCGCCAGCTTGATGGCGCACTCGTTGGCCTCGGCTCCGGAGTTGGCGAGGAAGACCCGCCCACCGGCGCCTGTGCCGTCGCCTATCAGACGGTCCAGCGTGGCGGCAACGTCGGGGCCCACGACATTGCCGAAGAGGTTGGACACGTGGACGAGGGTCCTCGCCTGCTCGGCGATCGCCTCGGTCACGACCGGGTGACAGTGCCCGAGCGCGGTGACCGCCAACCCCGAGAGGAAATCGAGGTACCGACGCCCGTCCTCGTCGTACAGCCGCGTCCCTTCGCCCCGCACGAAGGTGACCGGCGTGGGCGGGTAGGTCGACATCAGGACGCTGCGCTCGGGCCGGCCGCCGCGGTCGGCCTCGGAGGCTGGCATGGAGCTCGTCACGGGCTCACCAGCGTTCCCACCCCTTCTCGGGTGTAGATCTCGAGCAGGAGCGCGTGGGGGAGGCGCCCGTCGAGGATGTGCGCCTGGCCGACTCCCGAGCGCACGGCCCGCAGGCACGCGGCGACCTTGGGGATCATCCCGTCCGAGAGGGTGCCGTCGGCCATCATGGCCTCCAGCTCGTCGCCGTTGGTGGTGTGGACCAGCGACGCCGGGTCGGCCCTGTCGCGGCGCAGCCCCTCGACATCGGTGAGGTACACCAGCTTCTCCGCGCCCAGCACCTCGGCCACCGCTCCGGCCACCGTGTCGGCGTTGATGTTGTAGGCCTGCCCGGTCGCGTCCGTGCCGATCGTCGCCACCACGGGGATGAGGTCCTGGGCCAACAGGCGCTCGAGGATCACCGGGTTGACCGACTCCACATCGCCGACGAAGCCGAGCTCTCCGGGATGGGCGCTAGCCGTGATGAGACCGGCGTCCTCGCCCGACAGCCCCACGGCCAGCGGCCCGTGCACGTTGATCGCCCCCACGATGTCGCGGTTGACCTTGCCCACGAGCACCATGCGGGCTATGTCGAGGGTGTCGGCGTCGGTGACCCGGAGGCCGTCCCGGAACTCGACCTGCTTGCCCAGTCGGGCCATCAGGGCCCCGATCTGTGGCCCACCGCCGTGCACCACCACTGGGCGCATGCCCACCGAGCTCATCAGCACGACGTCCTCGGCGAACGTGGCCAGCGCGGGGTCAACGGCGTGGCCCGCGGCCCGCCCGGCCGGCTGCGCGGATGGCGGGGTGGTGCTGCCACCGTGCTTGATGACCACGACCTTGCCCCAGAAGCGGCGGATGTACGGCAGAGCCTCGGCCAGCACCTCGGCCCGGGTCTCGGGGTCCAGCTGGCTGAGGGCAACGGCGCTCACGAGGTCCTCATGTTCTCGTCGATGTAGCCGGGCCCCAGATCGGCGGTCAGGACCACGGCGGCGCCACTGCCCAACCCGAGGTCGGCATGAAGCTCGACGTGCTTGCCGGCAAGGTGGGAGCGCACGGCAGCATCGTCGTGGGCGGCGGCCACCCCCTTGCGGCAAGTGGTCACGCCGCCGTAGGAGATGCTGACCCGCTCGGGGTCGAACGACACCCCGGCGCTGCCGAGCTCGCTCATGACCCGACCCCAATACGGGTCGCCCCCGTACATCGAGCACTTCACGAGCGCGCTGTCAGCCACCCGCCTGCACGCCCGCCGCGCCTCGGCATCGTCGGCCGCGCCGCTGACCGCGATCTGCACCACGCGCGTCGCCCCCTCGGCGTCGGCCACCATCTGGCCGGCCAGGTCGGCGCACGCATCGTGCAGAGCCTCGGAGACCGCCTCCTCGTCGACCGGCCCGGCGCTGCCGCTGGCCAGGACCAGCACCGTGTCGTTGGTCGAGGTGCACCCGTCGATGGACACGGCGTTGAAGGAGCGCGCGACCGCGTCGCGCAGCATGGGTGCCAGCGCGGCGGGATCGACGAGGGCATCGGTCGTGAGCACCGCCAGCATCGTCGCCATGTCGGGGGCGAGCATCGCCGCGCCCTTGCCCATTCCGCCGACGACGAAGCCGTCCGCCTCGACCCGGGTCTCCTTCACCGCGGTGTCGGTCGTCATGATCGCCGTCGCCGCCGCGGTGGCGGCCGCCTCGTCGGGGACGAGCGCAGCCACCAGCGGTGGGATGGCGGCGTCGAGGCGTTCCAACGGCAGGGGCACGCCGATGATCCCGGTGGAGCACACGAGCACCTCCTCCGATGCCGTGCCCAGGGTCGAGGCCACCAAGGCCGCGGTGCGCTCCGCCTTGGCGCGGCCGGCGATCCCGGTCGCGGCGTTGGCGTTCCCCGCGTTGACGACGACGCCCGCAGCCCGGCCGCCGGTCGCCGCCAGGTGCGCCCGGCTCACCAGCACCGGGGCGGCGGGGGCCAGGTTGGCGGTGAAGACCCCAGCGGCCGGCACGGCCCTGGCGTCGGCGGTGGCGACCACAGCCAGGTCGAGCTGACCGGACGCCTTGATCCCGCAGGCCGCACCGCCCGCCACGAAGCCGTCGGGCGCGGTGACGCTCACGGGTACACGCCGACGGTTGACAGGCCGGTGGTCTCGGGCAGGCCAAGCGCCAGGTTGGCGCACTGGACCGCCTGGCCCGAGGCCCCCTTGACCAGGTTGTCGAGCGCGCACAGCACCAGCACCCACCCGGTGCGGGGGTCGTAACGGGCGGTCAGGTGGGCGGCGTTGGAGCCGAGTGTCGCCTTCGTCGACGGCGGTGTCTCGCGCAGGGAGACGAACGGCTCGCCCTCGTAGGCGGCGCCGAGCAGCGCCAGCGCCTCGGCGGTGTCGATGGACCCCGTCGGGCGGGCGTAGCAGGTGGCCAGGATGCCGCGGGTCATCGGGGCGAGGTGCGGGGTGAACAGGACCTGGGCTCCGGTCGCCTGCTCGATCTCCGGAGTGTGGCGGTGGTCGAGGAGGCCGTAGGCCGAGAAGTCCTCGTTGGCCGTGCCGAACTGTGTGGTGCGGGCCAGCCGTCGCCCCGCCCCCGAGACCCCGCTGGCGGCGTCGACGACCACCCCCGTGGGCTCGACGGCGCCGGCGCGCACGAAGGGTGCGAGCGCGAGCGCAGCGGCGGTGACGTAGCACCCCGGCGCGGCGATGAGGTCGGCGCCGACCAGGTCGGACCGGAACAGCTCCGGCAGGCCGTACGAGAAGGCGGGCAGGAGCTCGGGCGCGGTGTGCTCGGCGCCGTACCAGGACGGATATGCGGCTGGGTCCCTCAGCCGGAAGTCGGCCGAGAGGTCGACGATGACGCCGACGCCCTTGCGGATGTCCGCCACCAGGTCCTGCGCCTCGCCGTGGGGCAGCGCCAGGAACACCAGGTCGAGGCCATCGAGAGCGCCGGGCTCGAGCTCGTCCAGCAGAAGGGCGGGATAGGCGGCGGCCAGGCTCGGGTACAGCTCGCCGACCTGGCTCCCGGCCTGGGTGCCGGCACCGGCCCAGGCCACCTCGAGCTGGGGGTGGCCGGCACAGAGCCGCAACAGCTCGGCGCCGGTATAGCCGGACGCGCCGGCGATCCCGATCCGCATGTCGATGACTATACACACGCTCGCATGATCATGCGAGGGGGCCGGCCGGAGGGCTGGGCGCTGCGGGGCTGTGGACAGCGGGCGATATCCACAGGGTTGATGGTCTATCGCTCCACAGGCCGATCCCCGTACCGTCAGGCTCTGCAGGAGCACGCCCAGGAAGGTGAAGCAGATGGGATTCGAGGTGACGCTGGCCGACGAGACGACCGAGTGGGTGGAGGGTGCCGACTCGTACCAACTCGAAGGACCGATGACGACGTTCTTCGGCAACGAGGCCAGGCGCTCGGCGCTCGACTGCTGGAGCGTGAAGCTGGCCAGCTACCGCACCGATCAGATCATGCGCATCCTCCGCCGCCTCTGAACGTCGACGGACGAGACGCAGCAACTCGCCACCCGTGTGGCCCTTCCGTGTATTTCGTGTAGTTTCCGTCCCGTAAGGGGACAGCGGAGGAGGACCGCATGCGACCGACGATCGAGGGCGTCGAGCACCGAGCCGTGGATGAGCTGCGCCAGGCCCTACCCGAGCTGGAGGACCGGTACGACGAGCTGGTGGAGATCTATGAAGACGACCTCGGGGCGGACGTCGTCTTCGGGGCGCTCGCCGACCTCGTCAACGACGTGGTACTGGGCAAGGAGGGGGACGAGGCGCTGCTCGACCGCGGCCTGGACTTCATCGAGTCACTGGCCGAGACGGGTGATGCCGACGTCGACGAGATCGTCGGCTTCTGCTTCCTGGACCAGCTCTCGCCGGGCACGCTGGCGCGGGTGACCTCCCGGCTCGGCGGGCGTACCCTCGAGGTTCTCGACCGCCTGGAGCGCGGCGACCTCGGGGACCCGGAGGGGCCGTGACCGGCTAGCCCCGGAGCTCGGCCGGATGGGCCGACACGACGGCCTCGATGCACCGGCGGCGGGCCTCACCCACCTCGTCGTCGGTGAGGGTGTGGTCCAGGGCGCAGAAGCGCAGCCGGAAGGCCAGGCTCCGCCGGCCAGGCGGTATCGGCTCGCCCCGGTAGACGTCGAAGAGGGCCAGCTCCACCAGCAGGTCGCCTCCGGCCCTGGCGAGGGTCTCCTGCACGGCCCCGGCCGGCGTGGCGTCGTCGACGACGAAGGCCAGGTCGACGTCGCTCGACGGAAAGCGGCTCACGGGTCGAGCCTGGAGCGGGCGTCGGGGCGCGCCGAGGAGGCGACCGAGGTCGACCTCGATCCAACCGACCCGCCCGCTCCGGGCGCCCAGTCCGAAGGCGCGCATCACGTCCGGATCGACCTCACCGAGCCCACCGAGCTCGGCGCCGGTCTCGCGCACGACCAGGCGGGCGCTGCGGGATGGGTGGAGTCCCGGACGGGGCGCCGCCTCCATCGACACCGACTCGACCCGCAGCGCGTCGCAGAGCGCTCGCCACACCACGACGGCCGACCGGGCGTCGTCCTCCGGCCACGCCAGGGCGACGCCCAGGTGCTCGGTCTCGTCGGGCAGCTGCTCCCCCGGGAGCGGCCACCCGAACACGTGACCGATCTCGAACAGACGCAGGTCGGGATAGCGGTGGGACAGGTTGAACGCCAGCGCCCGCAGCATGCCGGGTAGCAGTGTCCGCCGCAGCACCGATTCCTCGACAGCCTGCGGGTTCTCGACCTCCACGGACGGGCCCTCCAGGCCGACGGCTCCGTGGTCTCCCGGCGCCAGCAACGACGCCGTCCAGGCCTCGCTGGCCCCGGTGCCGGCGACGATCCCCCGCACGTGGCGCCGATCGCGCTGGTAGGCGGTGAGGCGGCCGACATTCGGCGACGCCGGCACCCGCAGAGGGATGCGGGAGTAACCGTGGAGGCGCGCCACCTCCTCTATGAGGTCGACCTCCCTGGTGCTGTCGGGCCGAAACGTCGGCACCGTCACCCGGTGGAGTCCCGGACGCTCCTTCGCCGCATCGAAGCCCAGCGGCGCCAGGTAGCCCGCCACGGCATCGTCATCGAGATCGGTCCCCAGGATGGCGTTGACGCGCTCGGTCCGCAGACGGACGACGACCGGTGCCACCGGCGCGGATCGCACATCGAGCGCACCCGCGGCGGCAACGGCCGCGCCCCCGGCCGCGGCCAGCTCGCAGACGCGCGCCGCGGCCCGCTCGAGCCCCTCCTGGTCGGTACCCCGCTCGAAGCGCACCGACGCC
>DATBBR010000126.1 GCA_036270875.1 Acidimicrobiales bacterium | reverse complement strand
GGTCTTTCCATGGTGAGGGCGAGGTCGCCCGAGAGCAAGTTGCCGGGTCAGCCCGGTCCTCGCCTCGGCGGGTTCCACCAACCCCAGCGGTTCGGTTACCACTTCGAGAATGGCGAGCTCGTCGTGGACAGTCTCGTAAATACGGGGACCTGGAAGTGGGACCATCCGAAGCCCTGTGGCGCAAAGTTGAGGGACCCCGCCGCTGTCCTCGTCCAGCTCGTGGCCCGGCACATGGCGGCCGGCAAACATCAGGTCCGGCTCCCGTGAGTCACCCGTGAGTCAGCGGGCGGCAATCCACGGCAACCTCTGGTGACTAGCGGAAGGGTCGAATCGGCCCGGTGAGCAGGGGATATAGACGTTCCCGCAGGTCGGCCGGATATGCCTCTCCCAGCCTTCCAAGCTGGTGACGGGGGTTCGATTCCCCTCACCCGCTCTTTGATAGGTCGCAGGTCAGCGGCCCTTTCTGCCGCCCTTGCGGGTGGGCGCCGGCGTGAGTCGGTCGTGAGTCACTGGTGGTCAGCGGCCTCTGAAACAGCCTTCAACGGGCGCACAGGGGGAGGTGTGACCAGCTTCGACAAAGCCTCGGCCAACACTCGGTCACGGTCGGCCGTGGCGTGTTGGTAGCGCAGGGCGGCAACGGGGTTCGCATGGCCGAGACGACCCATCCCTCGCTTCCCCCGTTTCTCTCCCCATCGTCCCAGGAAGACCCTGGTGGACGTCGTACCTTTGTGCTTAGCCGACGAGGAGATGATTGGATGCGGCGAGTCGCCTGCGCTTTGGGGATTTTCGTGGTCGTCCTCGCCGTCTACATCGCCAGTCCTGTGCGCCAGGAGGAGGACAGCTTCAGGGTCAACGAGGTCGCCCAGCAGATCGTCGATCACGGCACCATCGGCCTAGCTGGCACGAACACCCACGGCCCAATCTGGATCGAAAAAACCGACCACGGACCGTACTCCCGCTACCCGCTGGGGCCATCGCTGATCGCCGTCCCCTTTGTGGCCGGTGCCGACCTGGCGGGGTGGCCACCCGACACCGCGGCCCGGGACAGCCGGCTCCAGGTGATCGAGGCGAGCGCCGTGACCGCCACTACGGCCGCCCTCGTGTTCCTGCTGGCCGAGGTAGGGCTCGGTGCCCTGGCAGCCCGCAGGAGGCGCCTGTCGGCCGTTGGGGTAGCGCTGGTGTTCGCTTTCGGCACGGCGGCGTGGTCCACTGCCAGCCGAGCTATGTGGCAGCACGGACCATCGATGCTGTGCCTGGCCATCGCGGCCTACTTCGCGCTGCGCTCAAGGAAGGAGCCTCGGTTCGCCGCTTGGATGGGCCTCCCCCTCGGTGCCGCGTACTTCATGCGCCCGACGAGTTCCATCCCCATCGCCGCGCTGAGCCTGTGGGTGCTGGTCTGCCGCCGTCGCCAGCTCGTCGGCTACCTCGTCGGGCTCGGCGCGATGCTCGGGGCCTTCGTGTTCGTGTCGGAGAACAGTTTCCACATGCTGCTGATGCCCTACTACACCGACCGCCTAGCGGGCTTCCAGGTCCCTGGAGTCTCCCTAGCCGGCGACCTGGTGAGCCCCGCTCGGGGCCTGCTGGTCTTCTCGCCGGTCGTCGTGCTCGCGTTGGTCGGGGTAGTGATCGCCCGACGGTCCAGCGCGCTGGATGGTCTCAGCCTGGCGCTCATCGGGATCGTCGTTGCCCACTGGCTGGTCGTGAGCAGCGCTGGCGACTGGTGGGGCGGTTATAGCTATGGCCCCCGGGATATGAGCGACATGCTGCCGTTCCTCGTCGTATTGTCCCTCCCCGCGATCGCCTGGCTTGCCCGGCGCGCCGGCAGCCCCCAGCGGACGGCTGCCGTCTCAGGGATGGCCGTGCTCGTCGGAGCCAGTGTGCTCTTCAACGCCGGAGGCGCCATCTCGGCGCGGGCATTGCAGTGGAACAGCGATGCGCCGCTCACCCTCGGACGCCTCTGGTCGTGGCACGACCCACAGTTTCTCAGGGGCCTGTCGTGGTTAGCTCCACATGCCGACTATGCCCAGCTGCTCGCTCTCCTGGTCTTCGCTGGGGTGGCGGCCGGGCTCCTTCACTCGGCGCCGCACTTCATGAACGCGAGACGCGAGCTACGGAGCCGACTCTTTGTCTCGTCGGGCTAAGCGTCACCCTGGCTAGGACGGCGGAGACTGGCAGAGGCGGAGGACTCCGCGGTGAAATCGTCAGGCGTAGGCAACGATCACCCGCGAGTGCCCTGAGAGCGAATAACCGGGCGCTCCGGTGCATGCATGGCGGCGCAAGAGCCCGTCGTACAGTCTCTGGTGCGAGAGGGCGGGTCCGGTCGCTTGCCGAGCCCTGTTCCGGCCAATCGGACAGGAGCACCTTGCCGGCCTTTGGGTTGATCCAGCCCCCACCCAGAATCTCGCTGCGCTTGGAAGATCGGGCATCTGACCGGAACGATCCTCGTGACCCCGCTGAGGAGCGGAAACCGCAAGTTCTTGGTCGCTCGGTCGTTCTCCACTGGGGCTCGGCCATACCTGTCTTCAGAGGTGGAGAGGAACCACGAATGCTCGATGCCGACGTGCACCAAGGCGTGGGGTACAAGGATGGCCCAGCCGCAACCACCGCGTCGTCATCGAGGACCACGGCCTCGGTAGCCACTCGACGCCGACACAATGGCGTCGACGCGACGAAGGGCGTCGCCATCGTAGCCGTGGTCGCCATTCACGCGTCGTTCACCGGAGTCCGCGGCATGTCGCATATGACACTCGTCGCCTTCGCTGGACTGAGTCTCGCCGTCCCGGTATTCATGGTCCTGAGCGGAGTGTTGGCAGGCGAAGAGCTCACGCGCCGCGGACCCGTGGCGATTGGTCGACGCGTGGCTCGTCTGCTGCCCCTATATGTCCTGTGGACAGGCATCTACGTCGTGCTCAGTGACCTGAGCGGCGGATCGGACCTGGCCAAACTGCGAGGGTTCTCAGCTCTCGGTGTGCTCGTCTTTGGCGGTGCGTGGTATCACCTGTACTTCCTCCCCGCCCTCATGCAGCTGCTTCTGGTCCTGCCTCTTCTGATGGTCCTGGCCCGGAGCCGGGCGCTGGCTCGCGCTGGCCTGGTCGCCGGCGCTGTCTTTCTGGCTTTGGGCCCGGTTCTCTCGGGGTCGACGGGATTCGACAGCCACGGCCGCCACCATCATCTACTGGTTGCCGTGTTCACTTCTTCCTACCTCTTCGTCTGGCTGCCCTACGGCCTCGTCGCTGCCGCCATCGTCGCAGGGACACTGCAAGTCAGGAGGCCGGCGCTGTGGCTGGCGGCGGGCGTCACCGTGTTCACGCTGGAGGCGTTCGAGGCCTTGGCCCTGCACGCTCCCTCTACCACGTCCTATGCCCGAGGCGGTCTTCTCTTGGCCGCGGTAGGCGCATTTGCCCTGGCACAACGTTGGGCATCTCCCCCGCGATGGATCGTCGGTCTCGGTCGGTATTCGCTGGGCGTGTTCCTCCTTCACCCTGTCCTGTTGTGGGCACTGCGCCCGGTGATCCCTTCACCGATGCCGCTCTGGCTCTTCCCGATCCTCATCGCGGGGATCGTCGTCCTGTCGGCTGGAGTGGCGGCTGGCGTCCGTCGAACGCCCGGGCGATTCTTATTCGACTACCGGCTTCCGCAGCGGTCCAGTCTGTACCGAGCGGCGAGGGCTCACAACGGGACGGCGCCATCTTGACTCGGCGGCCTTCTCCAGCCGCAGGCGAGCCAAGGTGGGCGCGGGGAGGTAGCCAACGGCCTCAACAGCGCTGATCGTGCGTTTGCCTTGGGGCAGGCCGGGAGCGGTGGCGGGAGGGAGCCGCCGTGGCCCGCCATGAGCCGGTACGGGCGGCGGGAGCGCTCGTCTACCCGCCGGTCGCGACGACGAGGCGGTAGCCGAGATCCATCTCGGAGCGCTCGAGCAGGTCGGCGTGGCGCGTCGCCCAGCGCCCGGTGCGGAGGTCGCTCCGAAGACGGTCGATGCCGCGACTGGTGACGGAGGGGTCGAGCCGGGCGAGGCCGGAGATGCACGAGCGCACGGAGGCGTCGAGGTAGGCCTCGGGGCGTCGCCAATAGGCGCAGAGGAAGCCGTCCTGGCAGTCCCAGGGGACGGGGACGACCTCGACGCGGTCTGCGTCAACGGCGTCTGCCACCTGCTCGGGCGACAGGTCGGGTCCGTAGTCGAGTGCCGCGACCTCGGGCAGGTACTCCCGCACGAGCCAGAAGCTCTGCTCGAGCGCGACGTCGAAACAGAGGACGAGTCGCCGCCGCGCCACCCGGCGGAGCTCGGCCAGCCCGTGGGTCTTGTCCGACCAGTGGTGGAGGCTCAGGATCGCCAACGACGCGTCGAACGAGTTGGCGGGGAAGGGCAGGGCCTCGGCAACACCTCGAAGGACCGGGCCGGAGCCCGTGGAGCGCTGGGCGACCATGACCGGCGACGGCTCGACCGCGACCACGTGGCGCTCGGGCGGTTCGTAGGAGCCGGCGCCGGCACCGACGTCGACGACCCGCTCAGCGTCACCCAAGGCGGCGTTGATCTGCGCAGTGATACGAGGATCAGGACGACGGTGGCGGGCATACGATCGCCCGATGTCGTCGTAGCGGTGCGACATCAGCCGAAGCGTGCCAGCTCGAGACCACCCACCTCCGCGGGCTGGTCGCCCGAGTCGATCCACCGGGCCAGGGCTCGACCAGTCGCCGGCGCCATGAGGATGCCGGTCCGGAAGTGTCCCGACGTCATCCAGGCGTTCGCCAGGCGCGGCACCCGGTCGACGACGGGAAGCTCGTCGGGGTGGGCGGGGCGGAAGCAGCACCAGGCGTGGGAGACCGGCACCTGTCCGACGGCAGGAAACGCGGCCTCGACATCGCGTCGAATGCTCGCCACCACCCGATCGTCGACGTCGGGGGAATGGTCGTCGGCGTCCAGCGTCCCGCCGGCGAGCAGTCGCCCCTCGTCGACCTGGGTCAGCATGGGCGACACGCAGACCGGCAGGTCCAGCGGGACCGGCTCGGTGGCGATGACGTGCCCCTTCACCAGCGAGGCCGGCACCGGCAGCACCAGGTCTTCGGCGTCGGGTGGCCCGCCGGTGGCGAAGACCACCGCACCGGGGCTCACCGGCCCGAGCGTTGTGGAGACCCGGACAACACGACCGCCACGCGTCGTCAGGCCGGTGAGGCTGACGCCAGTGGCGATGTGACCGACCCCGCCGGCCAGGCAGGCGAGGGCTCCGATGGGGTTGAGTCGGGCCTGGTCCCGCACGAGCACGCCGGCAACGGGCTGGGCCAGCTCAGGGACCAGCCGGGCGACGTCGTCGACGCCGAGCGACTCCGCGCCGGGCGGGAGATCGGCCGAGCGACCCGCCTGCGGGTCGAGCCCCAGCCAGTCCATGTCCACCAGGCCGACACCACCCGGAACCAGATCGTCGAGATCCCTCCACAAGGCAAGGCTCTGGCGACCGAGGTCGACGACGCGGGCTCGGTCGCGCACCCTCCCGCTCTCGCCGTCTTTCTCGCCGTCGCCGTCGCCGTGGGCCTCGGGGACGAGCAGCCCGCCGGCTCCTGCCGTGGCGCCGGCCCCCAGGGTCGACCGCTCGACCAGGACGATCGTCCCCAGGCCCGCCCGCTGGCAGGCCACGGCCGTCCCGATGCCGAGCATCCCGCCGCCCACCACGAGCACGTCCGGCGTGCGGGGCAGCCGGTCGGGCAGGCCGGGGTCGAGCGCTGCCTCCTGATGCTCGTCCAGCAGATCTCGCCACAAGGGGTAGTGGACGGTCACCGTCAGGTCTGTTCCCGGCAGCCCATCAGCGAGGAAGACGCACCTCGACCCGCACACCCTCGTCGGCCGGTTGCACTTCGAGCCTGCCCCCAGCGCGAGATGCAGCGGTGGCCAGTCGCGAGAGATCGTCGGCCGTCTCGGCGGCGGCGGTGGCGACCGCGACGGCCAGCTCGTCGTCGGCCTCGATGCTGACGGTCAGCTCGAGACCCCCGCGGGCGAGGGCGCGCAACAGCTCGCCGGCGAGCCTGGTGAGGATGATGGCGGTGGCGGGGTCGGCCGTGACGGGCTGCGCGGGGGTGGCGATGCGGCCCGGCGTCCCCACGACCTCCCGTATGACCTCCAGCTCGACCGCCACCGCGGCGGCGAGGTCCGTGCCGTCCGTCCCGTCCCAACCGGCCGGCATGGGCATGGCGAGACCGCCGATCGCGTTCCACTCCCGTTCGAGCCGAAGCCGCTCGAGCTCCCAGAGGGCATCGGCGACATCGGCGACGGCCACGACCCCGGACCCATCCGGCTCCGCCGGCTGCTCCGGCGCGTCGGCAGCCTTCTTGGCGCGGCGTCCGGCCCGAGCAGCACGTTTGTCCGCGTCCGCGGCGCGTCGCTCCGCCTCGTCGGCGTGGCGCCGGGCCTGTTCGACGCTGAGCTGCGACTCGGCTGCCCGGCCCTCGGCCGCCGCCATCTCGGCGCGGGCTTGTCGCAGGGCTGCATCGGCGGTGGCAGCCGCGTCGGCGGCCTCGGCCCGCTGCCCCGCCTCCTCCTCGGCCCGCGCTTCTGCCGCACGGAGCTGCTCCGCGGTCCTTCCGAGCTCCACCTCGAGTCGCTCCAGCCGCGACAGCTCGTCCGCCGCCGCGGCTGAGCGCCGGAGGAGGAGAAACAGCAACACCAAGGCCGTCAGACCCACGGCGACAGTCACGCCCAGCACTGCGGTCATGGAACACGAACGTAGCGTGCGGGGGCTCTCGAGTGGACCTGGATGATCGAGCGGCGTCGGTCCGGGTGAACCGACATGGAACAGTCAGCAAACTCTTTCGAGGGGCGTGCAGCCCCTGGGCCGTCCGGGGTAGAGCGCACCAGTCATATGGAGCCCTCCAACGACCTGGGAGGTCGAATGCCGCTTCGGACGCGTTGGCACATCGCGCAGGCAACGAGCATTGGCGCTGCCGCCCTGGCTGCTGCCGCCGGCATCGGTGGACCCGCCAGTGCGGCGTCGACCCGCCCCAACACCCTGCCGGCGCACACGTTCGCGTCGGCTACAGCATCCGCCACCCAGCCCGACGACATCACGCTGATGGAGGGCCACATATTCGTCGGCTTTGCCAACGGCATCGCACCCGACGGCACGCCCGGCCCGCTCGGTTCGAAGAGCACAGTGGTGGAGTACCGCACGGACGGCACCGTCGCCCACACCTTCTCGCTCACCGGCAAGGTCGACGGGCTGACGGCGGACCCGCAGGACGGGCGTCTCATCGTCACCGTGAACGAGGACCTCAACTCGAGTCTGTACGTCGTGCGCCCGGACGCCGACCCGCCTGGCCAGGTCGTCCACTACTCCTACGACCCCAGCCCGGCCGAGCCCAACTCGTCTCCGCCGCCGTCGACGGCGGGAGGCACGGACAGCATCGCCATCAGTCACGGCCACATCTTCGTGACTCACTCCAACCCGGGTCAGGCGAGCTCGGCGGCCACCTATGAGGCCGATCTCGACCCCGACTCGCACATCGCCCATCTCCGCCCCGTGTTCGCCGACAACGCGACCGCCACCGATGCGGTCACGAAGCAGAAGGTGACCCTCGGTCTGACGGACCCCGACTCCAATCGGTTCCTCCCTTCGTCCAGCCCCAGGTTCGCCGGCCAGCTCGCCCAGGTGGCGCAGGCCGACGGCCAGGTCGTCTTCGTCGATCATGCGACCACGCCTTCGCCCGGCCTCACCCGCCTCAATCTCCGAAACAGCCCGGCGTCGTCCGCTCCTCCCCCGGTCGACGACATTGCCGTCGCCACCGCTGAGCAAGGCACGCTCTACGTGACGGACCCGACCGGGACGATCACCGCGCTCTCCACGGCCGGACTACCCGCGGGGACCGTGTTCGCCGCCGAGGCCAAGGACACGGGCACGCCCCTCCTGGGAACGCTCGACCTGGCAACCGGGGTGATCACGCCGCTGGGTAACACCTTCACCAACCCGCACGGGCTGCTCTTCGTGCCCTCCCACCCCGACTCCGGGAACGACGGCTCTCAGGGCGACGCCTGAGGCACGAGCCGCCGCGGCATCCCGACCGATGGTCGGCCCCGCCTCCGCGGGGACGCAGTTGTAGCCTCTAGGCGTGAAGGAGCTCATCTACCACCGCCAACTCCTGCCCGCTCTGGGTCGCTATGCCGACCGGGTTGGCTTCCACGACGAGGACTACCACGCCACGTGGGCGACACACGGCGACCGGGTCCTCCGTCTGGCCAGCGCCATGCGCAATGAGCTGGGGCTGCGCCAGGGAGAGCGGTTCGCCGTCCTGGCCGTCAACAGCCACCGCTACCTCGAGCTGTTCCACGCCGGGTTCCTGGGCGCCGGGGTGATCAACCCGCTCAACCTCCGCCTGGCCGCCAAGGAGCTGGCCTTCATCCTGAACGATTCGGGCACCGAGGTGATCTTCACCGACTGGCTGTTCTCCGGCCTGCTCGAGCAGGCCCGACCCGAGCTCAAGCACCTGCGCCAGGTGGTGCTCATGGGCGAGGGCGACGTGCCCCACGACGTGAGCTACGAGGACCTGCTCGAGGCGGGCAAGCCCGAGGTCCCGCCCGAGCCCGAGGAGGAGGATCCTGCGGTCCTCATGTACACCGGAGGCACGACCGGGCTGCCCAAGGGCGTCGTGCTCAGCCAGCGGGCTGAGATGCTCAACCTGTACCACGTCGCCATCGCCATCGGGCTCGGCCAGGACCGCATCTACCTGCACCAGACGCCGATGTTCCACGCCGCGTCCATGGCTGCCATCCTGGGCATCCCGGCCAGCGGGGGCGAGTCGGTGTTCGTGCCCCTGTTCAAGGCCGATCACGTGCTCGAGGTCATCGAGCAGTACCACGTCAACCAGACGGTGATGGTCCCGACGATGATCGCCATGCTGCTCAACGACCCCAACTTCTCTCCTGAGCGGGTGGCCAGCCTCAAGACCCTGACCTACGGGGCCTCGCCCATGCCATCCGCCCTGCTGAAGCGGGTCTTCGAAGCCCTTCCGCACGTCGACCTCTCGCAGGGCTACGGCATGACCGAGTCGTCGTCGGTTCTCACGTTCCTCGACGAGAACGACCACCGGCGCGGCGGAGACATCACACACTCCGCCGGGCGGCCGCTGTGGGGCGTCGATGTGAGCATCCAGGACGCCGAGGGCCATATCCTCCCGTCCGGCGAGCAGGGGGAGGTCTGCGCCCGGGCCGGCAACATCATGGACTCCTACTGGAACCGGCCCGACGAGACCGAGGAGGCGTTCCGCGGCGGCTGGTACCACACCGGCGACATGGGGAGGCTCGACCCGGAGGGCTACCTGTTCCTGGTCGACCGGGTGAAGGACATGATCGTCACCGGAGGCGAGAACGTCTACTCCGTCGAGGTGGAAGAGGCCGTCGGCAGCCACCCGGCGGTCGACCAGGTCGCCGTCATCGGCATCCCCAACGAGACATGGGGCGAGCAGGTGCACGCCATCGTGGTGCTCAAGAAGGGGGCCTCGGCCACCGCTGACGAGCTGATCAAGCACGCGCACGGCCGCATCGCCGGGTACAAGGTCCCCAAGTCGGTGGAGTTTCGCTCCGAGCCGATCCCGCTGTCGGGGGCGATGAAGCCGCTCAAGCGGGAGCTGCGCAAGCCCTACTGGGAAGGCAAGGCGACCGCCATCAGCTAGAGGCGCGAGCGCCCCCGTCGCGAGCGCATGGCCTCGGCCACGGCGACGACGCGGGGATCCGAGAGTGCCTGCTCGAGCGGGACGGGCAGAGCCAGGGACCAGTTCGGCCAGCCGTCGATGGTGCCGGGCATGTTCGGTCGCTCCTCGACCCCGAGAGCATCCTCGAGGGACGCCGTGACCACCATGCTCGCCGCCTCCGCCAGCAGTCGGTGGGCGGCGACGATCACCTCCTCCAACGGAACGTCGTCCGCAAGGCCCAGCAGCGCCTGCAACCGGGACCGGATGCCGTCGACAGCCGCGGCATCGGGCTCGAGGCCCAGTCGCTGCTGGGCGGACAAGTCGGCACCCGTCCACAACCCGGCGACGGTCGGAAGATCGTGGGTGCCGATCGACGCCATCGATCGGGCCGGGAAGTCGGCCGGGCTGTCCTCCTCGAACCACAGCACCCGGGACGACAGCACGTTCCGCCTGGCCAGCTCCTCCCTCACGAATGGCTCGACGGTGCCGAGGTCCTCCCCCACGACGAAGGCCCCGGCCCGATCGCTCTCCAGGGCCAGGATGCCGAGGAGGTCGTCCGACGGGTACCGGACGTAGGCACCCTGCCGCGCATCCGCCTCGACGGGGACCCAGTACTGGCGAAAGAGCCCGATGACGTGGTCCACCCGCAGCCCACCGCCGGCCCGCAGGTTGGCTCGGAGGGTCCGGACGAATGGCTCGTAGCCGGCGGCCCGCAGCTTCCAGGGGTC
Organism: Acidimicrobiales bacterium; assembly: GCA_036270875.1. NCBI lineage: Bacteria > Bacillati > Actinomycetota > Acidimicrobiia > Acidimicrobiales > Acidimicrobiales bacterium. The sequence continues at coordinate 298 of DATBBR010000126.1, read as the reverse complement.
GAAGGGTGGGAGGCCCCAGTCCTGCCCGAGCCGGTTGAACGCGTCGGGCGGAGCACCGATCGCCATGCCGGGGGCGAGCAAGTCCTGCCACATCCAGGCGTCGGCCCCGTTCGGATCGACACCCACGGCAAGGTCCTGCACGAGGTCGACAACCGCTCCCGCACTCGCCAGCTGACGGTCGAGCAGCCACTGCAACCACTGGTGGAACCGGACGCGGCCTCGATGTCGGGACGCGAAGGCCGACACGCCCATGCCCTCGGGATGGCGTACGTCCGCTGGCCATTGCGGCCAGGCTCCG
>DATBBR010000125.1 GCA_036270875.1 Acidimicrobiales bacterium | reverse complement strand
CGTCACCGGCTTCCTCGGGGCGGTGGTGATCCTTGCTCCATGGCGACCGGGGGCGACGATCGGCACTCTCGGGGGCGAGCTTGCCTGCCTCGGCGCCGCCGCGTGCTACGGGGTCGGCTTCGTCTACACCCGCCGCTTCCTTTCCGGTCGGGCCCTGACCCCGTTGTCGCTGGCCGCCGGCCAGGTCACCGCGGCCGCCATCGTCATGGGCCTGCTGGCGCCGGCGGTGGCGACAGGTCCGGTGCACCTCACCGCCCGGGTGGTCGCCGCCGTGGTCGTGCTCGGCGCCGTGAACACGGGCCTCGCCTACCTCCTGTACCACGCCCTGGTCAGGGAGGCCGGCGCGACCGGCTCCTCCTTGGTGACGTATCTCATCCCGGTGGTCGCGGTGGTGCTGGGCGTAGTCGTCCTTGGGGAGCAGGCGGGCTGGAACCTGATCGTCGGCGGGGCCGTGGTCATCGGCGGGGTGGCGCTCACCGAAGGTCGATTGACCGCACGGTTCCGCCCCCGTCTTCACGATTCGCCCGGGCCGGAGCCCTCTCGGCCTGTCGACGCTGGGCCGGACCGGGCCGGGCGTCTCAGACGGTCATGACCTCGGTCTGCTCGGCCTCGTCACGTACTGGCCCGTCCTCGTCGAAGTCCTCGCTCTGGATGTCGACGTCGCCGGACATCTCGTCCATGCCGATCGGGCCCTTCGACTTGCCAGCGAGGAACTGGCGGATGATCGAGTTCTTGCTGTTCCTCATGTCGTCCTTGCTGCCGAACTTCACCAGCTCGGAGCGGAACAGCACGCCCATGTACTCGGCCGTGCGCATCATCGAGGGGATGTTGTGGGAGATGATGAAGAAGGTGGACCCGGTCTCGCGCTGGGCGTTCTTGACCAGCTCGTCGAGGTAGGCCACCCGCACGGGGTCGAGGCCAGAGTCGGGCTCGTCGAAAAAGATGATGTCGGGGTCCATGACCATGGCTCGGGCCAGGCCGGCCCGCTTCTTCATGCCGCCCGAGACCTCGCCGGGCAGCTTCTTCAGGTGGTCCTGCAGGCCGACGAGCTCGACGTTGGACATGACCTTCTCGCGGATCTGGCCCTCGCTCTGCTTGGTGTGCTCGCGCAGGGGGAAGGCGATGTTGTCGTAGATGTTCATCGACCCGAACAGCGCGCCGTCCTGGAACAGCACGCCCATCTTGCGACGGATCCGGTAGAGGTCGCGATCCCGCATCCCGACGATCTGCTCGCCCTCCACCCAGATCTCGCCGACCTCGGGCCGAAGGAGCCCGATGATGTTCTTGAGCATCACGGACTTGCCCGTCCCAGAAGGGCCCATGATGGCCGTGATCCGTCCCTTGGGAACGTCGAAGGAGATGTCCTGTAGGACGGCGTGCGAGCCGAACGACTTGGAGACTCCACGCAGCGAGATGACGGCTTCGTCGGCCATCGGCCTTTCCCTTGGTTCGACGCTCGGGTAATTGGTAGTTCGGCACCGGGCGGCTGGACCCCTACCCCGCGGCCACCTCTGGTCTCGCCAGCTGCCGCCGGGAGCCGGCCGCTCGGACTGGCTGACGCCCTCTCCACCGGGCTCTCGTCCCCACGGTAGCGGCTCGGGCGGCCTGATCGTGACATACGCCACACCGGCCGCGAACTGGGCTTCAAGCGGGCGCAAGCCCCCCCGTGAGGCAGGTGTCCGACGTCACTTCGCCGAATACAGAGGGTACCTTGACCCCAGTGGGATTGGGATCTTCCGGGCATAGGGCACTAAACGCCCCGAGGGTGTACCGGCGGTCCGGGCCGACCGCCTGGGAGAGCAGGCGTAGTCGATCCCGTTCTGGCCGGGTTCCCGGAATGACGGCGCGGGCCCGTGGAGGGACTGGTCGATGGCAGTAGTGATACCGGGCAACCGGAAAGTCAACCGGCTCCTCGAGGAGACCGGAGGCATGTTCGCGCTCGCCCTCGAGTCGGTGCGGCTGGTGGTTCGTCGACCCTTCCCGCTCTCGGAGTTCCTCGAGCAGTGCTGGTTCCTCGCCAAGGTCTGCACCCTCCCCGTCATCCTCATCTCGATCCCCTTCGGCATCGTCATCGCCCTCGAAGTGGGCGGGTTCCTCCAGCAGATCGGGGCCCAGTCCCAGCTGGGCGCGGCCATGGTCCTGGCCGTCATCCGTGAGCAGTCGCCCGTTGCGACGGCCCTGATCATCGCCGGGGCCGGCGGCTCGGCGATGACGGCCGACCTTGGCTCTCGGCGCATCCGGGACGAGATCTCGGCCATGGAGGTGATGGGGGTCAATCCCATCCAGCGCCTCGTGCTGCCTCGTATCCTCGCCGCGACCGTCATCGCCCTCCTGCTGGAGGCGGTCACCGCCATCGCCGGCATCGGCGGCGGCCTCTTCTTCGGCGTCCAGGTCCTCCACGTCACCAGCAGCAGCTTCTTCAGCGGTTTCAACGAGCTGAGCCAGCTCGCCGACCTGCAGACCGCGGTCGTGAAGGTGATCGCCTTCGGCTTCATCTCCGCCATGGTCGCCTGCTACAAGGGGATGACGGTGAAAGGTGGCGCCAAGGGCGTCGGCGACGCCGTGAACCAGGCGGTCGTGATCACCTTCATCCTGCTGTTCTTCGTGAACTTCGTGGGCACGGTCATCTACTTCAACTTCGTCCCCCAGAAGGGCATCTGAGGTGGCCACACCCGTCATCGACCGCGTCGTCCGCCCGGCGAGCCGACCGTTCCGCAGTGCCAGCACGCTGGCCGAGGGCCTCTTCGACCAGCTGGCGTTCTACGCCCGGGTGCTCCGGGGTCTGCCGGAGGCGGCGCGCCACCGGAACGAGATCGTGGCGCTCGTGTCCGACGTGGCGATCGGCGCGGGAGCGCTCGTCGTTGGTGGCGGCATGTTCTTCGTCGTGTTCGCCAACACGTTCTTCACCGGCACCGAGGTCGGACTGGAGGGGTTCAAGGGGCTCCAGCAGGTCGGTGCCCAGGCCTTCACGGGCATCATCTCCTCGCTGGCCAACACCCGGGAGATCACGCCGCTCGTGGCCGGCATCGCCATGGCCGCCCAGGTCGGCGCGGGCTATACCGCGTCGCTCGGCGCCATGCGCGTGTCAGAGGAGATCGATGCCCTCGAGGTCATGGGCGTCGACAGCTTCGTGTACCTCGTGGGGACGCGACTGTGGGCGGCCCTGATCGCCCTCATCCCCATCTACCTGGCGGCTCTCTTCGCCAGCTACCTGGCCAGCCAGCTCATCGTCACCAAGTTCTTCACGCTGTCGGGCGGCGTCTACCAGCACTACTTCAACTTGTTCCTCCCGCCCCAGGACCTGTTCTTCTCGTTCATCAAGGCCTTCTTCTTCGTGGTGGCGGTGGTGCTCATCCACTGCTACTACGGCTACTACGCCACGGGAGGACCGGCGGGCGTCGGTGTGGCCGCGGGCAAGGCCATCCGCTCGTCGATCATCGTCATCGTGCTGCTCAACCTGCTCGGCTCGCTCATCTTCTTCGGCGGCCAGGGCACCGCGAGGATCGTCGGATGAGTCACCTGACGCGCCCCCGCCGCGTCGTGATCGCGATCGGGGTGACGGTGCTCACCCTGGCCGTGGTGTACCGGGCGGTGGGCGGGGCCTACGACTTCTTCTCGACCGCCTACCCGCTCAGCGCCACCTTCCCCCACCTGGGCCAGAACGTGCACCCCGGCTCGGAGGTGGACTACCGAGGGGTGCAAGTGGGCAAGATCAAGGACTGGTCCCTCGTCGACCGCCAGGTGAAAGTGCGCTTCTCGATCAACCCCGGCTTCAAGGTCCCCGCCGACGCCACCGCCACCCTCTTGCCCCAGAGCGTGTTCGGCAGCGAGATCATGAGCCTCGACTTCCCCAACGGCCAGACCGGGCCCTACCTGCGCTCGGGGGGCCAGATCACCCACACCGCCACCACCGACCAGGTCCAGGACTTCATCAACTCCACCGTGCCGCTGTTCAACGCCATCAACCCCGCCGACGCCCAGACCATCATCTCCGAGCTGACCCAGGCCTCCGAGGGCGAGGGCCAGACCATCGCGGCCAGCATCGACACCGGCACCCGCCTGGCCGACCTGTTCTCCAACACCCTCAACGCCCAGATCAACGCCCTGGACTCCTTCGCCCGCTTCCAGGCCGCCTTCACCCCCACGGCGTCCAACCTGAACGCCATCGCCGCCAACAACAACGTGGGCCTGCCCGTGTTCAACCAGGCCGAGGCCACCTTCCAGGCCTTCCTCACCACCTTGAAGCCCCTGGCCGACAACCTGGCCCAGCTGCTGTCCACCTACCGCCCCGACATCAACATCCTCCTCGGCCAGGGCGACAACGTGATGCGGGTCCTGCTGGCCCGCCAGTCCGACATCTCCGACCTCATCCACGGGCTGTACCGCTACACGCTCAAGTTCGCCAAGGTGCAGAGTCCCGAAGGCGAGCTCCTGGCCGACGGGAGCGGGTTCGCCTACTTCAAGCTCTTCACCAGCTTCAGCGACATCGACAAGCTGATCTGCGGGCTGGTGGCCCCCGCCGGGGCGCCACCCCAGCTCCAGCAGAGCCTGGCTCCCCTCCAGTCCGCCCTCGGGCCCCAGTTCGACTGCTCGTCCTCGGCCGCGCCG
>DATBBR010000124.1 GCA_036270875.1 Acidimicrobiales bacterium | reverse complement strand
CCCGTCACGTGACCTCCGCCATGAGCAGCGGTGGCACGTGAAGGTGGGTGAGCGTGGGATCGGGCCCCACGACGTCGGACGCCATCTCGAGCGCGTCGGCCATCGACGACGCCGGCTTGAAGCCGAGGCGGCGCACCGCCGCGGGATCGCCGCCGACGATGATCACGCCGCCCAGGTGGTCGAGGGCGTGGGCGCCCCAGTACCACATGTAGAAGGGATGGACGCCGTGGTACGCGTGGCCCGTTCGGTAGAGATGGATGTACCACGGGTCGGTTGCGAACGACTCCTCGTACTTCGCCTCGATTTCCAACGGATCTGTGGTCTCGGCAAGGACCTGCTCGAAGAAGTCGATGTAGCTCGGGTGGTGGACCGGGTCGAAGGCCCACGGCGTCGGATGGCTCATGATGAGCGCCCCGCCCGGCCGGACCAGGGGCTTGCCTCGGTACATGTTGAACAGGTAGCCGAGGCCCAGGCACATCACCAGGATCGGGTTCATCACCGAGTTCACGTTGTAGGGGCACAAGTACGGCAGGCCCATGGTGAGCACGTCGGTCTGACCCGCAACGTCGACGCCTTGCTGGGCGAGCAGGTGCTCGGTCGCCTGGGCGTGCACGGCCTCGACCTCGCCGGCCTGGACGCTGGTCACCGCGTGCGGCGCCCGGATGGACTGGAAGATCGAGCGAGCGAGGCGCTCCGGCGTGCGGTCCAACGACTTGGAGACGGCCAGGAAGCCGGCCCGGTCGCGCACCGACCATTCCCACTCCCGGCGCTGGAGGAATCGGAACTGATCGGGGAAGGTGTCGTTGTTGAGGGTCGTCTCGATCTGGAAGACGTTCACCCCGCTGGCGGCGATGTGGCGACCCATGCGCCAGTTGGAGGAGTGGAGCTCGGACCGGTGCTGGTCCATGAACGACCGGCTGTGCTGCATGGTGCGCACGTTGTGATGGTGGCGGAGGCTTCGGTAGCTGGCCAAGCCGGTGGCGACGCTCTTGTGGCCGCCGTCCATCGGCACCAGGTCGATGTTGACGTAGACCAGGAGGTCGCTGGTGGCCGCTCGGCGGTTGATCTCCACGTCCTCGCCCTCGTCGGTCAGACCGAGGTGGAGCATGCCATCGGGGTCCTCGGCGTCGTGCTGGGTGAGCAGCCCGTGGGGAGCGAAGGCGTCGTAGACGCGGTCGCCGACGATGTGGCGCAGCTCCGGCTCGGTCATCCGGCGGTGGAGGGCGAGCGCGGCGACCAGCACCACGTCGTCGACGCCGGCCTCGGCGGCCATGTCGAGCACCGCTTCGATCACCTGCTGGCGGATGTCGGGACTGCGCATCGGCGGCAGGGGGAGCGAGATGTCGTCGAAGGCGATCGTCAGCCGCATGCCCGCGCGAAGGAGCGCCGGGAGGGGCTGGCTGTCACCGAGAGGATTGAGGAGGGCGTGACGGATGGCAGCGTCGGGGTCATCGAGGGGCGGACGGGACTCGGGCGGGTAGACGACTCGCGATCCGACCGGCAGTCGCTCGAGCCGGAAGCCCTCGCCGTGCCAGATGAGGGTCGGCGGCATCGAGCGGTCTACCTCGAGCACGAACCCGGGGCGGGGACTCATCCGGCAGCTCCTGTCTTGCGCCAACGAGGTTGCTCGCGCAGGTCGAACACGACCTTCGTGGCACCGCGCCGGCCGGCGGACCCCGCGTGCTCGACGGCGTCGTGGAACCGCTCGAGCGGGTAGTGGGCGGACACCAGGCGGTCGAGGCCGGCTTGGACGACGAGGTCGAAGGCCAGGTCGAACGTGCGGGGCCGGGCTCCGTTCGTCCCGGCTGCCTCCCGACCGTAGGCGTAGGCGCCCGTCAGGCTGATCTCCCGGTGCCACAAGGGAGTCAGGTCGATGCGAGCCGTGCCGGGCATCCCTACCAGGATGACCCGACCGCGGGGTCGGACGACGGAAAGGGCGTGCTCGATCGAGTCGGCGCTCCCCACGCAGTCGAGGACGACGTCGGCGCCGCCGGTCAACTGGGCGCCTGCCGCGAGCGACCGCGTCAGCCGGCGCACGGCCCGGGGAACCTCGTTGGGATCGACGACCAGGTCGGCGCCGAGCGCCGAGGCCAGCTGGCGCTGGGCCGGATGCTTGGCACCGGCCAACAACGTGCCGGGGAGGGTCAGCTGGCGGAGCGCGGCGATGGTGCACAGCCCGAGGGTGCCGGCGCCGAGCACGACGACGCTGGACCCCTCCATCTCGCCGGCGGCGAGGGCGGCGTGGACCGCACACGCCGCCGGCTCCACCATCACCGCCGCTTCGTCGCTCAGCCGCTCGGGGACGGGATGGAGCTGGCTGGAGTGGGCGACGAGGCGTTCGGACCAGCCGCCCCCGGTGTCGGCGCAGTAGCCGGTCTGGAGGCCCGCCTTGAGGTGGCCGAAGGCCACGCGCTCGCAGCCACCCGTGTCGCCGACGGCGCACGCCGGACAGGGAGGATCGACCCCTCGGGCCAGACAGCCCAGCACGGGCTCGATGACGACACGGCCGGCCACTTCGCCGTGGGGGCCCTCGACATCGCCGACCACCTCGTGACCGGGGACGAACGGGAGGCTGACGATGGGCTCGAAGTAGCGCGAGCTCTTGCCGTCCAGGGTGGTGAGGTCGGAGCCGCAGATCCCGGCCAGGCGGGGCCGCACCCGGGTCCAACCGGGGCCGGGAAGGTCGGGCTCGTCGATGTCGGTCAGCTTCAGGGGAGCCACGGTCACGCCCCGACCGGAGCCGAGGGACGAGACCACCCGTGCTGCCGCGTATCGCGGGATGTTCCGCTCGAAGAGGAGCGCCTTCATCGCTCTACTGCCGTACCAGTGTGGCGCGTCGGTCGTGGGGCGAAAGGAAGCAGGTGCCGGGGAGCGCCGGGTGACCTGGACCAGTTCTCGACGTGCCAGCCGCGCTTGCGGGCGATGGTCGCCAACTTGGCCTCGGGGTTGACCGCGACGGCGTGGCCCACCGCCTCGAGCATGGGCAGGTCGCTGCTCGAGTCGGCGTAGGCCACCGACTCGGCGAGGGAAAGGCCCTCGGCCTCGGCGTAGGCGGCCATGACCATGGACCGGGCCTCGCCGGTCGGCGGAGGCTCGACGAGCTCGCCGACCATCCGGCCGTCGCGCTCTGCCAGGCGGGCGCAGACGATGTCGTCGAAGAGGGGCCGCAGCGGCTCGACGACGAGGTCGATGGCTCCGGTGATGAGCAGCGTTCGGTGCCCGCGACTGCGATGCTCGCGCACCCGCCGGATACCGGCCGGGAACGACTTGGCCAGGATGAGGGCGCTGAACATCTCCCATGCGTCGGCCCGCACCTGCTCTGCCGGCGCCTCGTCGTAGTGACGGTAGAAGGCGCGCAGGAAGTCCCCCCGGTCCCGCCGGTCGAGCGCCAGCATGCCCGGGACCTCGCGCAGCGTGCGGAGTGTGAAGCGCAGCCGATCGCCCTCGTCGAGGTGTCGGCTCGCCAGCCAGGCGTAGGACTCCACCACGTTGGAGGCGATGAGGGTGTTCTCGAGGTCGAAGACGGCGAGGTGGCGCTCGGGAGCGAGGACGGCTCGAAGCCCGCGCTCGGCTCGGGTCGGCCCGACCCGCGGCGCGGGAGTCGTGCGGACTCGGGCCTGGGTGACGACCGACGGCAGGTGAACCTCGTGGAGGTAGTACGCCCAGTCGATGACGGCCGGGTCGAAGCCGAACTGCTGCCGATCGGCCTCGTCGGTCCGGTCCCACAGCGACAGCAGCCGGTCGACCCGGAAGCGCGCTTCGGTCTCGGCGTAGGAGCCGTACAGCTCGACATAGCTGAGCGCCCGCTCGGCCTGCTGACGTCGCTCCTCGAGATGTGAGGACAGCTCGGCTCGGCGACCCCGCAGCGGCAGCGCGCCCATGAGCCGCTCGGCCGCCTCCAGGCCCTTGCCCGCCCGGCTCAGCTGGCGCTGCACCTTGCCCCGCCCCGGGAACGACCAGTTGGGCACGACGATGGGCTGGCCCCGCGAGTCGTACAGGGGGTGCTCGGTGAACCAGGACTCGGCCAGGCTCACCAGGTGGTCGTAGCGCAGCGGGTTCCGCGTGCCGGAGGCCACCTGGTAGACGTCCGGCTGCTCCGGCGGACCCTCGGCCGCCACGGCCAGGATGGCGGCCACGACCAGGTCCACCGGTATGACATCGACCACACCCTCGGGCACGCCCGGGAACTGCCCGAGCAGGCCCCGTGCATAGGAGATGATCACCGGCTCGGCCATGCGGAATCCCCTGATCCATCCGGGATGGGGCTCGGCCAGCGCCGACTCGATGATCGACGGGCGGACGATCGTGAGCGGGAGGTCGCCACGATTTTCGAGGAGGGCGCGCTCGCCGAGCGCCTTGGTATAGGCGTAGGCGTCAGGCCAGCCCAGTGACTGGGCCCGGGTGCGGCCGAGGGAGACGAGGCGCTCCTTGATCCACTCGTCTCGCAGGCGCTCCGCTCGTTCGGCGAGCAGGGGACCGCCAGCGGCGCCGAGCTCACCCCGCGCCGCTCGGGTGAAGCGGGCGAGCTGCTCCGGGCGTCGGCTCTCCGAGTCGGCGTCGGACCGGGCCCGGCGGGCGGCGGCAACCTCGGCCCGCCAATCGGCCTGCGTCGCGTAGGCGGTGTCGGTCAGGAGGGCCTCGGGCGCGTCGCCCCGGCGGGTGCCGGCGACGTAGGCGGTGGAGACGGCAATGAGGTGGGGGAGCGCGGCGGTGCGTCGCCCGTCGCCCGCCCCCGGGGCGGCGAGCGCGCCGGCGAGGCGGGACGGCCCGAGCAGGTTGACCTCCACGGCGGTGTCGAGCGGTGCGTCGAAGCTCACCGTCGCCGCCGAGTGGATGACCAGGTCGCAGCGGGCGAGGAGCGCAGATCCGTTCGCGTCGAGGCCCAGGCCCTCCTGCCCGACGTCCCCGGCGATGACGCTGAGCCGGCGCGAGGTCTCGGCGTCGAAGCGGTCGCCGAGCTCGGCCCGCAGGCGGTTGAAGCAGTCGTTGCGCAGGATCTCCCGCTGCAGGCGGTGGGCGGCGCTTGCCCGCCGGCCGGGCCGGACGAGGACGGTGACC
>DATBBR010000123.1 GCA_036270875.1 Acidimicrobiales bacterium | reverse complement strand
GACGCTGGCGTGATCGACCTGCGCGACATCGAAGCCGCCCGGGCGACCGTCGCGCCGGTCCTGCGGGTCACGCCGGTCACGCACTCTCACTCGCTCTCGGAGCTGGCGGGCCGCGAGGTGCTGCTGAAGGGCGAGCAGCTCCAGCGGACCGGCTCGTTCAAGATCCGCGGCGCCCGCAACTTCGTGGCCCACCTGGAGCGGGCGGAGGATCAGAAGCCGGAGGTCGTCGCCGCTTCGGCTGGCAACCACGCCCAAGGCGTGGCCCTCGCCGCCCGCCTGTCGGGCCTGCCCGCCACGATCTTCATGCCCGCCAACGCGGCCCTGCCGAAGGTCGAGGCCACGCGGTCCTACGGCGCCACGGTGCTCCTCGACGGCGCCGTCGTCGACGACGCCATGGTCGCCGCCCGCCACCACGCCGAGCGGACCGGCGCCGTGCTGGTGCCGCCCTTCGACCATCCACTCGTCGTGGCCGGTCAGGGGACCGTCGGTCTCGAGGTCGCCGAGCAGGCGCCCGAGGCCGCGGTCGTGGTCGTGCCCGTGGGAGGCGGCGGGCTGGTCGCCGGGGTGGCGACCGCCCTCGCCCACAGCCGGCCCCAGGTGAGGGTGGTCGGTGTCGAGGCGGCGGGGGCGGCGGCCATGCGGGCGTCGCTCGACGCCGGACGGGTCGTGACGCTCGACAACGTGGCCACCATGGCCGACGGCATCGCCGTGCGCTGCGTGTCCGATCTGACGCTCGCCCACGCCCAGGCCTACGTGGACGACGTCGTCACCGTGACCGAGGAGGAGATCAGCCGCGCCCTCCTGCTGCTGGTGGAGCGGGCCAAGGTCGTCGTCGAGCCGGCCGGCGCGGTGGCCCTGGCAGCCATCCTGGCCGGTCGGGTGCCGGGTGCGGGGCCGGCCCTGGCCGTCCTGTCGGGTGGCAACGTCGATCCCCTCGTGCTCACCAAGCTCATCGACCGTGGCCTGTCCGCCGCCGGCCGCTACCTGCTGCTGCGGATCGTGCTCAGCGACCGTCCCGGCGCCCTGGCCGCCCTCACCGACGCCGTGGCCAAGATGCGGCTCAACGTGCTGTCGGTCGAGCACCATCGGGCCGGACTCGAGCTGGGTGTGGACGAGGTCGAGGTCCTGCTCACGGTGGAGACCCGCGATCCGTCCCATCGCCACGAGGTGGTGCGCACGCTTCGGGACCAGGGGTTCAACGTGGCCCTGGCCGCCGACCCGGCCGATCAGGCCGCCTGGCTGTCGTCGGGATAGTCGACGCCCCACAAGCACAGGCCGTGGGGCGGCGCGGGCGGCGCGGCAAGGGCGCGATCGCAGGATCGCAGGACCCAGGCCAGGTCCCCGGCCCGCCTTCGCCCCCGACCCACCTCGACCAGGGTGCCCACCACGGAGCGGACCATCTGGTGGCAGAAGGAGCCCGCCTCGATCTCGAAACGCAGCAGGTCGGCCTCGCCCAGACCACCGTCGCCGCGGGTCCAGCGGGCGTCGTGGACGCGACGTACGAGCGATCCGCCGTCCGGCGGGCGACGGCAGAACGTCGAGAAGTCGTGCTCACCGAGCAGCGGATCGGTCGCCTGCTCCATGGCCCGGAGGTCGAGCGGGTCCTCGACGTGCCAGGCCGTGGCGGCGAGGAAGGGATCGGGCGTCGCCACGTTGAGCACGCTGTAGCGGTAGCGGCGCGCCAGCGCAGAGTGGCGGGCGTCGAAGCCGGGCGGGGCGATCCGGGCCTCGCGCACGACGATGGCCGGCGCCAGCATGGCGTTGCACGATCGGAGCAGCGCGTCGAGATCGAGCCTCCCTCGAACCGGGGCGAGGTCGGCGTGGGCCACCTGACCCCAGGCGTGCACCCCGGCGTCCGTCCGTCCCGCGCAGGTCAGGCTCACCTCGTGGCCGACGACCTTCTCGACGGCTTCGCTCAGGGTCCCGCCCACCGTGGTCTGGCCGGGTTGGGCGGCGAAGCCGTGGAATCCGGTCCCCTGGTAGGCGACCGTGAGCCGGATGCGCACCGGCGCCCCAGGCTCGGGGAGCGCCGCGGGCCGTGTCGTCGAACCGGCCCCCCGGGCCGGCTCCTCCGGCCCGAAGAGCGTCACACGAGCTCGATACGGGCCATGGGAGCGTTGTCCCCATGGCGCGGCCCGAGCTTGAGGATTCGGGTGTAGCCGCCCGGGCGGTCGGTATAGCGGGGCCCGATCTCCTCGAACAGCTTGTTGGCCATGTCCTTGTCCCTGATGAGCGCCACCACCTGGCGCTGACGGTGGACCCCGCCCTTGCGGGCCTTGGTGATGACCTTCTCGACAACGGGCCGCATGGCCTTGGCCTTGGACTCGGTGGTCACCAGGGCCTCGGCTGCCACGAGCGACGCCACGAGGTTGCCGAGCATGGCCTTCTGGTGGGCGGCGTCGCCGCCGAGACGACGGCCCTTGGTCGGGGTGCCCTGCACCTCACTCCTCCTTGGTGCGCAGCGACAGGCCCCGCTCGTCCAGGCGCTGGGCGACTTCGTCGAGGGACTTCTGGCCGAAGTTGGTGATGGCAAGCAGATCGTCGGGCGTGCGCTCGACCAGCTCGCCGATGCTGTTCACCTGGGCCCGCTTCAGGCAGTTGCGGGGCCGCTCGGAGAGATCGAGGTCCTCGATGGGAAGGTCGAGGTCGGGCGAGCCGCTGGTCATGGTGCTGACGTCGCCGAGCTCGAGGCCCTGGGGATGCTCGCTCATGTCCGCCACCAGACCCACCAGGGACCGGAGTGTCTCGCCCGCCGAGGCCAGGGCGTCGCGCGGCGAGATCGAGCCGTCGGTCTCGATGTCGAGGACGAGCAGGTCGAAGTTGGTCGACTGCTCCACTCGGGTGGGCTCGATCGTGAAGGCGACCCTGCGAACGGGCGAGAAGATCGAGTCCACCGGGATGACGCCGATGGTCGAGGTGCGCTTGTTGAGCTCGGCCGAGACGTAGCCGCGGCCCCGCTCGACGGTGACGTCCATGGCCAGCCTGCCCTTCGGATCCAGCGTGGCCAGGGTCAGCTCGGGGTTCAGCACCTCCACGTCGGCCGGGGTCTGCAGCTCCCCGGCGGTGACGGCAGCCGGACCGCGGACGTCCAGGCGGAGAGTGACGGGCTCGTCGGACTCCACCCGGAGGACGATGTCCTTCAGGTTGAGGATGATGTCGGTGACATCCTCCTTCACGCCCGGAAGGGTGGTGAACTCGTGCAAGGCGTCGTCGAAGCGGACCTGGGTGACGGCCGCCCCTGGAATCGAGGAGAGCAGGGTCCGCCGCAGGGTGTTGCCCATGGTGTGGCCGAACCCTGGCTCCAGGGGGCCGATGGCGAAGCGCTGGCGGCCACTCTCTTCCTCGTCGAGCGGCTCCACTGTCGGGCGTTGGATGATGAGCATTGCGACGATGACTCCTTGACGCTGGTGGTGCTACTTGGAGTACAGCTCGATGATGAGCTGCTCTCGCACGGGCACGTCGATGTGCTCCCTGAGGGGCAGGCTCTGCACGGTGACCCGGAGGCCGCCCTCCTCGGCCTCCAGCCAGGGCGGGACCTGGCGGTCCAGGGTGTCGACGTTGTGACGGATGATGATGAGCTGGCGGGACCGCTCGGCCAGGGCCACGACGTCGCCCTGGCGCACCTGATAGCTGGGGATGGTGACCCGCTTGCCGTTGACCTGCACGTGCCCGTGGCGGACGAGCTGGCGGGCCTGGGCCCGGCTGGCACCCCAGCCAGCCCGGTAGGCCACGTTGTCGAGGCGCAGCTCGAGCATGCGCAGCAGGTTCTCGCCGGTGATCCCCGACTGGTGCGTGGCCTGCTCGTAGAGGTTCACGAACTGCTTCTCGAGGACGCCGTAGATGCGACGGGCCTTCTGCTTCTCGCGTAGCTGGGCGAGGTACTCAGAGCCCTGGCGGACGCGGTCGCGCCCGTGCTCGCCCGGAGGATAGGGCCGGCGCTCGATCGGGCATTTCATCGAGTCGCACTTGGGTCCCTTCAGGAACAGCTTCATCTTCTCCCGTCGGCACAGGCGGCAGACGGGGCCGGTGTATCGGGCCATGGGGTGGGGTGCTCTCCTCCTCGTCCTCTATCGGGGCCTATCGAACCTCGGCGCGGGTCACACCCGCCGCCGCTTCTTGGGCCGGCAACCGTTGTGGGGTATCGGGGTGACGTCTTTGATACCGGCCACCTCGATGCCGGTGTTGGTGATGGACCGGATGGCGGTCTCCCGCCCCGATCCCGGGCCCTTCACCAGCACGTCGACCTTTCGCACGCCGTGCTCCATGGCCCGACGGGCACAGGCCTCGGCGGCCAGCTGAGCGGCGAAGGGCGTGGACTTCCGGGAGCCCTTGAAGCCGACGTTGCCCGCCGACGCCCAGGCCAGGACGTTGCCTTCGGGGTCGCTGATCGACACGATCGTGTTGTTGAACGAGCTCTTGATGTGGGCCACGCCGTAGGCGACGTTCTTGCGCTCGCGGCGGCGCGGCCGCCGCCCTCCTGGCTTGGGCTTGGGCATCAGTGCTTGCGAACCTTCTTCTTGCCGGCGACGGTCTTCTTGGGCCCCTTGCGGGTGCGGGCGTTGGTGTGGGTGCGCTGGCCGTTCACCGGGAGGCCGCGTCGGTGACGGACGCCCTGGTAAGAGCCGATCTCCATCTTGCGCTTGATGTCCTGGGCGACGTCTCGACGCAGGTCGCCCTCCACCTTCAGATTGGCGTCCACCCAGGACCGCAGGCGACCCACCTCTTCGTCCGTGAGGTCCCGCACCCGGGTGCCGCAGTCGATACCGGTGGCGTCACAGACCTGGTGGGAGGCGGTCCGACCCACGCCGTAGATGTAGGTGAGGGAGACCTCGAGCCGCTTTTCCCTCGGGATGTCGACTCCCGCTATGCGCGCCATCGCTAGCCCTGCCTCTGCTTGTGACGGGGATTGGTGCAGATGACCATCACCCGCCGGTGGCGGCGGATCACCTTGCACTTCTCACAGATTGGTTTGACGCTGGGTCGTACCTTCATATCCTGCTCACTTGTATCGATACGTGATCCTGCCCCTCGACAGATCGTAGGGCGTGATCTCCACCTGGACACGGTCTCCGGGCAGGATGCGGATGCGATGCATTCGCATCTTTCCCGAGCTGTGGGCGAGCACCTTGTGCCCGTTCTCCAACTCGACTCGGAACATGGCATTCGGGAGCGGCTCGACAACCGTTCCCTCGAGCACGATCGCGTCCTCTTTGGGCTTGGGCAGATGATCCTCCTACGGATGCGGCAATGGTCAGGTGCTGCTTGGGAAAGGGCCGGCCGGCAAGCGGCCGAACGTTGGACGAGGGCTGGTCGGACGAGGGAGCACGAGCCCCGGAGACCGGCTGCCCGCCCCCGTAGCCTCGGACCCCGAATACCCGAAGCCCCGGCCAATCTGACATCTTAGCATGTCAGGGTACGGTGAGCACCTCCGGACCGTCGTCGGTGATGGCGATGCTGTGCTCGAAGTGGGCCGAGCGCCGGCCGTCGGCGGTCACGACGCTCCAGCCGTCGCCCAGCAGCCGGGTGCCGGCGGTGCCGGCGTTCACCATGGGCTCGACGGCGAAGACGTTGCCCACCTTGAGCTTGGGCCCCGGACTGCCGGGCCAGTAGTTGGGGACCTGGGGCTCCTCGTGCATGGCCGTGCCGATGGCG
Source organism: Acidimicrobiales bacterium (assembly GCA_036270875.1). Lineage (NCBI taxonomy): Bacteria > Bacillati > Actinomycetota > Acidimicrobiia > Acidimicrobiales > Acidimicrobiales bacterium. The sequence goes on along the minus strand of DATBBR010000123.1, from coordinate 13,438 downwards.
TGGCCGACGTACTCCCGCACGACCGAGAATCCCGCCTTCTCCACCACGGCCTGCACGGCCCGGCCGATGTCGTTGAGCCGGTTTCCCTCCCGCATCTGTTCGATCCCGGCCCAGAGGCTCTGCTCGGTCACCTCCATGAGGGCCTGATCCGCCGGCGCCACCGCCCCGATGGCCATGGTGAAGGCGGCGTCGGCGTGGTAGCCCTCGACGATCGCCCCACAGTCGATGGACAGGATGTCGCCCTCGGCCAGCCGGTAGTCGCCCGGGATCCCGTGGACGATCATGTCGTTCGGTGAGGTGCAGATGACCGCCGGGAAGCCGTGGTAGTTGAGGAAGTTCGACCGGGCCCCCCGGCGCTCGAGGACGTCGACGGCCACTGCGTCCAGGTCGGCCGTGGTCACTCCCGGCCGGGCGGCGGCCCGCGTCCGGTCGTGCATCTCGGCCACGACGCGGCCGGCCTGGCGCATCTTGACGATCTCCTCGGCGTTGCGTCTCATCTGGCACCCTCCCTCGCCCTCACGGACGGCGCCCCAGGCTGTGCTCGCGGCGCTGGTCGACGACCCGCACCATGCTGCCGGTGATCACGTCGGGATCACCCACACCGTCCACCACGGCCAGGAGGTCGAGCTCGGCGTACCAGTCGACGAGCGGCCGGGTCTCGCGCTCGTAGAGGTCGAGACGGCGGCGGATGGCCGCCTCGGTGTCGTCCTCGCGCTGGACGACCTCGCCTCCACAGATGTCACAGGTCCAGTTCAGCCTGGGCGGGGTGTCGACGCTGTAGTTGGCCCCGCAGTCGATGCACACCCGCCGCCCCGCCAGGCGGCGGAGCACGACCTCGGTGGCGACCTCGAGGTTGACGACCAGCTCGATCTCGTCGGGCGCCAGCAGCTCGGCCAGACCCTTGGCCTGATGCACCGTCCGGGGAAAGCCATCGAGCACGAAGCCCCGGGCCTTGGTGTCGTCGAGGCTGAGGCGCTCGGCGACCAGCCCCATCACGACCTCGTCGGGAACCAGCTCGCCTGCGTCCATGAACTCCTTCGCCTTCTCACCCAGCTCGGAGCGCGACTTCACCGCCGCCCGGAACATGTCGCCGGTCGAGATGTGGGGCACGACGTAGTGGCGGGACAGCCGCACGCACTGTGTCCCCTTCCCTGCGCCCTGCTTGCCGAGGATGATCAGCCGGGCGCCCGGTACCACCAGCGCTCCCGGACAAGGAGGCTCGCCACTATTTCAGGAAGCCCTCGTAGTTGCGCATCATGAGCTGGCTGTCGATCTGTTTCATCGTCTCCAGGGCCACGCCGACAGCGATGAGCAGCGTCGTGCCGGCGAAGGGAAACTTGGTGATACCCCAGACGGCCAAGGCGATCGACGGAAGCAGGGCCACGAAAGCCAGGAAGAGCGAGCCGGGCAGCGTGATGCGATTGAGGATGTTGGCGAGGTACCGCTCGGTCGGGTATCCGGGCCTGATGCCGGGGATGTAGCCGCCCTGCTTTCGGATGACGTCGGCCTGCTGATGCGGATCGAAGGTGATGGTGACGTAGAAGTACGTGAACAGGATGATGAGGACCCCATAGAGGCCGATGTAGTAGAAGCTCGTCGGCTGCACCAGGTGGTTGTTGATGAAATTGCGCAGCGAGTGCCACGGGACGACGTTCGACAGCAGGACGGGGAAGTAGAGCACTGAGCTGGCGAAGATGATCGGTATCACCCCCGCCTGGTTGACCTTGAGGGGTATGTAGGTGCTCTGGCCCCCGTACATGCGCCGCCCGGTGACGCGTTTGGCGAACGTGACGGGGATCCGGCGCTGGCCCTGTTCGACGAAGACGATGGCCACGAGCAGCACGAGGGCGAGGGCGAGGACGATCCCGAACTTGAACCGGCCTCCCTCGGCCAGGATCACCGCTCCCCCTGACGGGATGCTGGCCACCACGTTGGCGAAGATGAGGATCGACATGCCCTGGCCGATCCCCCGCTGGGTGATGAGCTCGGCCAGCCACATGACGAAGGCGGTGCCCGCCGTCAGCGTGAGGACGATGAACAGCACCCTGGGGACGGTGAACTTCGGAATGAGATCGATGTTCTGGCCGTTCCCCAGCAGGCCCCCACCGCCACCGTGGAACACGAAGGCCAGCCCGGTGGACTGCATCAGGGCCAGGGCCACGGTCAGGTAGCGGGTCACCTGGGTCAGCTTGCGCTGGCCGACGGCACCCTGGTCACGCCACTCCTCCAGCTTGGGGATCACCGTCACCAGCAGCTGGATGATGATCGAGCTGGTGATGTAGGGCATGATCCCCAGCCCGAAGACGGCGAACCGGGTCAGGGCGCCGCCGGAGAAGAGGTTGAGGAAGCCCAGGATCCCCCCGGCCTTGGCCTGCTGCTCGAGCTGCTGGACGGCGCTGAAGCTGATGCCCGGCACCGGCACGTTCGCCCCGAACTGGTACAGGGAGATGATGAGCAGGGTGAAGAGAACCTTGTTCCGCAGGTCGGGGACCTTGAACATGTTCTTGAGGCTGGAGAGCATGGAGGCTCCTCGTCCTGCGAACTGCTCAGCGGTTGGTCAGGGCGTTGCCCTTTGCCGGCGGCCGGCCGCCGCCAAAGGGCGGTGGAATGACCCTCACGGTACCGCCTGCTGCGCTGATGGCAGCCTCGGCCGGGCCCGAGAAGGCATGTGCCTCGACCCGCAGGGCCCGGTGGACCTCGCCCCCGCCCAGGATCTTGACCAGTCCCCGCTTGTGCACCAACCCGGCGGCGCGGAGCACCTCGGGGTTCACCTCGTCGCCCTCGATGGCGTCCAGCGCGGTGAGGTTGACCACGGCGTACTCCACGCGGAACGGGTTCTTGAACCCCTTGAGCTTGGGGATCCGCTGCTTCAGGGGCAGCTGGCCGCCCTCGAAGCCGGGCTTCACGGTGTCACGGGCCCCCTGGCCCTTCATGCCCCGCCCGGCGGTCTTGCCGCCCTTGCCGCCAATGCCCCGGCCGACCCGTCGGCGGGCGCGGGTGGCCCCCGGCGGGGGCTTCAGATCGTGCAGCTTCACGGTGTGGCTCCTTCACCTTCGTCGCCAGCGGCGCCACCGTCGGGCGGCGCCGGCGCCACCGAGACGAGATGAGGCACCCGGGCGATCATCCCCCGGATCTCGGGGCGGTCGGGCAGCACCGAGTGGTGCCCAATCCGGCGGAGCCCGAGTGCCCGCAGGGTGCCTCGGTGCTTGGGCTTGCTGCCGATGGCCGACCGCACCTGGGTGACGACGAGCCGCGCCGGAGTATCCGGCTTGGCGCGGGCGCGGGGGGCTCGCTTCGCGGTGGCCATGGGCTAGGCCACCTCGGTGGGCACGTGTCCGCCGCGCTGGCGCTCCTGGTAGGCCCTGAGCATGCCCTTGGGGCTGATCTCCTCGGGCGACAGGCCCCGCAGCCGGGCCACCTCGTCGGGTCGCTTCAGCGACTTCAGCCCGGCGATCGTGGCGTGGGCGACGTTGATCCCATTCGACGAGCCGAGCGACTTGGCCAGGATGTCGTGGATGCCCGCCATCTCGAGGATGGCCCGGGCGGCTCCTCCGGCGATCACGCCGGTCCCCGGTGCGGCCGGCTTGAGGAGGACCCGGCCGGCCCCGCTCTCGCCGATGGTGGGATGGGTGATGGTGGACCCCGCCAGGGCGACGTCGAAGAGGTTCTTCTTGGCTTCGTCGATGCCCTTCTGGACGGCCAGGCCGGCCTCCTTGGCCTTCCCGTAGCCCAGGCCCACCTTCCCGTTACCATCGCCGATGACCATGAGGGCCGTGAAGGAGAAGCGCCGTCCACCCTTCACCACCTTGGCCACCCGGTTCACCTTGATGGTCCGCTCTTCGTACTGTGACTCAGGCATCGTCTTAGAGCTCCAATCCGGTTTGGCGGGCGGCGTCGGCGACGGCGGCGACCCGACCGTGGTAGAGGAAGCCGCCCCGGTCGAAGACCACGCGGGTCACGCCGGCCTCCCGGGCCCTGCTCCCGAGCAGCTGACCGACCGCGGTGGCGGCTGTCACGTTGGCCGTGGGCTGCCCGCGCAGCTCGGCCTCCAGCGTCGAGGCGGCCGCAATTGTCCGGCCGTTGAGATCGTCGATGACCTGGGCGGAGATGTGGCGGTTCGAGCGGAACACGGCCAGCCGGGGTCGCTCGGGAGTTCCCCGCACCTTCTTGCGGACCCGGCGGTGACGGCGCTGTCGCAGGTCGTCGCGGTAGCTGGTGCCGTCCATCACTTCGCCGCCTTCCCGGCCTTGCGGACCACCCGCTCGCCGCGGTAGCGGACGCCCTTGCCCTTGTAGGGCTCGGGCTTGCGGATCATGCGAATGGTGGCCGCCACCTGGCCGACCAGCTCCTTGTCGATGCCCCGCACCGTGATGCGGGTGGGCGCGGGGACCTCGAAGGAGATGCCCTCGGGCGCGTCAACCCGCACGGGGTGGCTGAAGCCCAGGGCCAGCTCCAGCTGGTCGGTTCCCCGGGCGTTGGCCCGGTAGCCGACGCCGACGATCTCGAGCTCCTTGGTGAACCCCGTCGTCACGCCGGAGACCATGTTGTTGACCAGGGACCGGGTGAGGCCGTGCAGGGCCCGGCTGTGACGCTGGTCGTCGGGGCGCTCGACGAGCAGGGTGGAGTCCTCCTGACGGAGCGTGATGTCGCCGGGGAGGGTGCGGGCCAGCACGCCCTGCGGGCCGGTGACCCTCACCTGGCGACCGCTCACGGCCACCTCGACGCCATCGGGGACAGCAATGGGAGCGCGTCCGACTCTCGACATCAGCCCACCCCCGGGCGTGTCATGTCCCTCGGAGAACCAGTCATCGTCGCCTCACCACACATAACAGAGGACCTCGCCACCGACCCGGCGTTTGCGCGCCTCGCGGTCGGTCATCAGTCCCTGGCTCGTCGACAGGACGGCCACGCCGAGACCGCCGAGCACACGCGGCAGCTTGTCGGCGCGGGTGTAGACCCGCAGGCCCGGCTTGGACACCCGCCGCAGGCCGGAGATGGTCCGGTCTCGCTCTGGGGTGTACTTCATCTTGATCTCGAGCAGCCGCCCGGGACGGCTGGGATGGTCGCCCGACTCATAGCCGTCGATGTAGCCCTCGCGCTGGAGGATGTCGGCGAGCGACTCCTTCAGCTTCGAGCCGGGCATCGCCACCGTGTCGTGCATGGCCACGTTGGCGTTGCGGATCCGGGTCAGCATGTCGGCGATGGGGTCCATCATGGTCACGGTTGCCGTCCTCCTCTCACCAGCTCGCCTTGGTCACACCGGGCACCTCGCCGTTGTGCACCATCTCCCGAAGACAGATCCGGCACAGCCCGAACTTGCGAAGCACGGCCTTGGGCCTCCCGCACCGCCGGCACCGGGTGTAGGCCCTGACCTTGAACTTGGGCTTGCGCTGCTGCTTCTGGATGAGTGCCTTCTTGGCCATGATGTTCGTTACTGCCCCTCACGTCTGAACGGGAAGCCGAAGGCCGTCAGAAGAGCCAGCCCTTCGGCATCGGTACGAGCGGTGGTGACGATGGTGATGTCCATCCCTCTGGTGGTGTCGATGCTGTCGTAGTCGATCTCGGGGAAGATCAGCTGCTCGGTGACGCCGAAGGTGTAGTTGCCCCGGCCATCGAAGGACTGGGTCGACAGACCCCGGAAGTCCCGGACCCGGGGGATGGCCAGGCTGACCAGCCGATCGAAGAACTCCCACATCCGGTCGCCCCGGAGGGTGACCTTGCAGCCGATGGCGTTGCCCTCCCGGAGCTTGAAGCCGGCGATCGAGCTTCGGGCCCGCGTCACGAGTGGCTTCTGCCCGCTGATGGTCGACAGGTCGCGCACGGCGCCCTCGAGCAACGAGGCCTGCTGGGTGGCCCGACCCACGCCCATGTTGATGACGACCTTGGACAGCCTCGGCACCTCCATGATGTTGGAGAGGCCGAGGGAGCCCTTGAGCTGGTCGCGGATCTCTGCCGAGTACTGCTGGCGCAGCCGGGGTCGCTCGCGGGTGGGCAGGGTGCCTTGATCGGTCACAGGTCACCCCCGCACTTGCGGCACACCCGCACCTTGCGGCCCTGGTCGTCGAAGCGGAACCCGACGCGGCTCGGGCCGCACTGGGAGCAGACAATCGCCACCGAGGACACCGGCATCGGCATGTTCTTGTCGATGATCCCGGCCTGACGGGCCGCTCTCGTGGGACGGGTGTGGCGCTTGACCACGTTGACCCCCTCCACGATGACCTTGCCCTCGGCCGGGAAGGCCCGCATGATCTCGCCTTCCTTGCCCCGGTCCTTGCCGGAGAGCACCCGGACCCGGTCACCCTTCTTGAGCCGCATCAGAGCACCTCCGGAGCCAGCGAGACGATCCGCATGAACCGCTTGTCCCGAAGCTCGCGTCCCACGGGCCCGAAGATGCGGGTGCCGCGGGGCTGCTGGGTCTCGTTGACGAGGACGGCGGCGTTCTCGTCGAAGCGGATGTAGCTGCCGTCGGGCCGACGCTTCTCCTTCTTGGTCCGCACGACGACACACTTCACGACCTCGCCCTTCTTCACCGCGGCGCCAGGTATGGCGTCTTTCACGGTGGCGACGAACATGTCGCCGATGCTGGCGTAGCGGCGCTTGGACCCGCCCAGCACCTTGATGCAGAGGACCTCCTTGGCCCCCGAGTTGTCGGCCACCCGAAGGCGGGACTCCTGCTGTATCACCGGGCACGCTCCATGACCTCGACCACCCTCCAGCGCTTCAGCTTGGAGAACGGCCGGGTCTCGGCCACGCGGACGCGGTCACCGACTCTGACGTCGTTGGCGGGATCGTGGGCGTAGAGGCGCTTGGTCCGCTGGACGGTCTTGGCGTAGCGCGGGTGACGCACCCGCTCCACGACGGACACCACCGCGGTCTTGTCCATGGCGTTCGACACGACTCGACCCTCACGGGTCTTGCGCCGGTTGGGGCGGCCAGCGGAGGCTGCAGACGACTCGCTCATGATCGATCCTCTTCAGCGCCCTCGCCGACAGGCGCCGCTGCGGGCGAAGCGGCCTGCTCGATCGCCTCGGCAGCGGCGATCTCCTGCTCGCGCAGGATGGTCTTGATCCGGGCCACGTCCCGTCGCACCTGGCGGATCCGGCTCACGTTGTCCAACTGGCCGGTCACGACCTGGAAGCGCAGGTTGAACAGCTCTCGCTTGGACTCGGAGAGGCGTGACTCCAACTCCCCGACGTCGAGCTCGCGCAGCTCGGTGGCGCTGGCCATCACAGCTCCCCTCCGCTGGTGTCCAGTCCCGAGCGCACCACGAACCGGGCCTTGATCGGCAGCTTCTGGATCGCCCGCTCCAGGGCCGCCTTGCCCAGGGTCTCGTCCACACCGGCGAGCTCGAAGAGGATCCGGCCCGGCTTGACGACCGCCACCCAGTGCTCCGGGTTGCCCTTCCCCGAGCCCATGCGGGTCTCGGCGGGCTTCTGAGTCACCGGCTTGTCAGGGAAGATTCGGATCCACACCTTCCCACCCCGGCGGACGTGGCGGGTCATGGCGATCCGAGCGGCCTCGATCTGACGAGCGGTGATCCATCCGGGCTCGAGGGCCTGGATGCCGTAGTCGCCGAAGCGCACCACGGTGCCGCCCTTGGCGAGTCCCGTGAGCCGACCGCGCTGCTGCTTGCGGTGCTTGACCTTGCGAGGCATGAGCATGCTCAGTCCGACTCCTTGCGGAAGTGCGGTGCCTCGTGGTGCTGCTCACGGGTGCGGCGCTCGATCTCTTCCTCCTCGGCCAGGAGACGCTCGAGGGCGTCGTCGACCGGCGGCTCGGTGGCCGCCGGCGCCGGCGCCGGTGCGGCCTGCCCGTCCTCGCTTGCCTCCGCCCCGGTCTCGGCCTCGGCTGGCTCCGGAGCCGGGGCCGTCTCAGGCGTCTCGTCCTCCGGCGCCGCTCCCGGCTCGCCCAGCTCGGGACGACGCCGCCCGCCGCCGGCCGAGATGACCCGGCGAGGACGCCCCTGGCCCGAGGTCTCGCCGACGGCCATGGCGGCCTCTCGGCTGATCTTCTCCTCGAGGGACGTCCGGTAGGGGAGGATGTCACCCTTGTAGATCCAGACCTTGACGCCGATGCGGCCGAAGGTGGTCTTGGCCTCCCGGAAGCCGTAGTCGATGTCGGCGCGCAGGGTGTGCAGCGGCACGCGGCCCTCGCGGTAATGCTCCTTGCGAGCCATCTCCGATCCGCCGAGCCGCCCCGTGCACTGGACCCGGATCCCCTGGCCGCCGGCCTTCTGCACCGTCTGGAGGGCCCGCTTCATCGCCCGGCGGAAGCTGATTCGGCGCGCCAGCTGGTCGGCGATGCCCTGGGCGATCAGCGCCGCGTCGAGCTCCGGCTGCTTGATCTCCTGGATGTTGAGCTGCACCTTCGGGTTGTGGGTGATCTTGGCCAGGTCGGTGCGCAGGCGGTCCGCCTCCGCCCCGCGCCGGCCGATGACGATGCCGGGCCGCGCCGTGTGCAGGTCGATCCGCAGCCGGTCGCGCGTCCGCTCGACCTCGATGCGGCTCACCGCCGCCTGCTCCAGCTGGGTCATCAGGTAGTCCCTGATCTTCCAGTCCTCGATCACGGAGTCCTGGTAATGCCGATCGTCGAACCACCGCGACTTCCAGTCGGTTGTGACCCCCAGTCGAAACCCGTACGGGTTGACCTTCTGGCCCATCTACTCGTCCCTCTTCTCTTTGTTGGCACGCGTCCGCCGCTTGGGTGCCGGCTCTTCTTCCTGTTCTTCTGCCGACGCCTCCGCCTCAGGCGCCCGTTCGGGCTCAGCGGCCTCGTCTTCTTCCTCTTCCTCCTCGGCTGCGCTGGCCGGGCCGGAGGAAGCGGCATCGTCGGTGGCCGCCCCTTCGTCAGACGGGCGGTCAACGGCGGGTGCCGCTTCCTCGCCGCCCTCCAGCACGCCAGCCTCGGCCTCCGGAGCAGCCTCCGCCGCTTGACTGGCTGCGGCCCGCTTTCGAGCCCCGGCGACCCGGCGGGCACGCCGGCCGACGGCGTCACCGGTGTCCCTGGCCTGGCGGCGGGCGAGCCGTTCGTCAGGCAGCCGGGTCACCACCACGGTGATGTGACAGGTTCGCTTGCGAATGCGGGTCGCCCGGCCCCGCGCCCGAGGCCGCCACCGCTTCATGGTAGTGCCCTCGTCGGCGTAACAGGCCGACACGTACAGCTCGTCGGCCGACTGGGCGTCGTTGTTCTCGGCGTTGGCCACGGCCGACGCCAGCAGCTTGGCCACGACCCTCGCCGCGTCACGCTCAGAGAACCGCAGGATGTCCTGGGCCTCGTCGAGGTCACGACCCCGGATGAGGTCGAGCACCGGTCGGACCTTGAACGCCGACATGCGGGAGTACCGGAGGACGGCACGGGTCCCGAGCTGCTCCTCCATCCGGGTGGCGGCCATCGCTAGCGTCTCCCCGCCCGTTCCTGCCCGGCGTGGTACCGGAACGTACGTGTGGGCGCGAACTCCCCGAGCTTGTGGCCGACCATCGACTCGGTGATGTACACGGGAACGTGCTTGCGTCCGTCGTGGACGGCGATGGTGTGGCCAACCATGTCGGGGATGATCGTCGAACGGCGCGACCAGGTCTTGATCACCCGCTTCTCGCTGCGGCCGTTGAGGTCGTCGACCCTGCGGAGCAGGTGGTCGTCCACGAACGGACCCTTCTTCAGGCTGCGGGGCACGTCGAGCCCTCCTGCCTCAGCGCCGAGCGCCGCGCTTGCGGCGCCGGCGGACGATGAGCTTGTCGGATTCCTTGTGACGGGCCCGGGTGCGGCCCTCCTTCTTGCCCCACGGCGACACCGGGTGCCGCCCACCGGAGGCCTTCCCTTCGCCGCCACCGAGGGGGTGGTCGACAGGGTTCATGGCCACGCCGCGGGTCTGGGGTCGGACGCCCTTCCACCGGCTGCGGCCCGCCTTGCCGCCCGACACCAGCTCGGCCTCCACGTTGCCGACCTGGCCGAGCGTCCCACGGCAGTCGATCGGCACCCGCCGCATCTCGGTCGAGGGAAGCCTGAGGGTGGCGAACGAGCCTTCCTTGGCGACAAGCTGGACGCTCATCCCTGCCCCGCGGGCGAGCTTGCCGCCCGCCCCCGGCCGCAGCTCGACGTTGTGCACGACCGAGCCCACCGGTATGTACCGGAGCGGCAGCGCGTTGCCGGGGCGGATCTCGGCCCCCTGGCCGCTCTGAAGAACGTCGCCCACCGCGATCCGGGCTGGCGCCAGGATGTAGCGCTTCTCGCCGTCGAGGTAGTGGAGGAGGGCAATGCGGGCGTTGCGGTTGGGGTCGTACTCGATCGCCGCCACCTTGGCCGGCACGCGGTCCTTGTCCCGCTTGAAGTCGATGACCCGGTAGCGCTGCTTGTGGCCACCGCCTCGGTGGCGCGCCGTCTTGCGACCGTAGGCGTTGCGGCCGCCCGTGCTCGGCTTGGGCGCGACCAGGGACCGCTCAGGGCGGTCCCGGGTGATCTCGGAGAAGTCCGAGACGGTCTGGAACCGGCGACCGGGGCTGGTGGGCTTGCGCTTGCGGAGTGGCATCGTCGGTCCCTAGCTCTCGAACAGGTCGATCTTGTCGCCGGCGGCCAGCGTCACGACCGCCCGCTTGGTGTCGACGCGCTGCCCGTAGGCGCCGGTGCGCCGGTTGCGCTTGCGCTTGCCCTTGCGGTTGAGGGTGTTCACCTTGTTGACCCGAACGCCGAAGACGGACTCCACCGCCTTGCGGATCTCCACCTTGGTGGCGGTGGGATGGACCACGAAGGTGTACACGTTCGAGTCGAGGAGCGCGTACGACTTCTCCGACACCACGGGCTTGAGGATCACGTCGCGGACGTCCTTCATTCCTCACCCCCGTCGCCAGGCTCCTCGGCCTTCGCCGGCGCCGGGTCCGCAGGCCGGGACGCGGACTGGCCAGGCAGCGTGGCGTCGGTGAACACCACCCAGTCGTTGCGGAGCACGTCGTAGGTGTTGAGCTCGCCGGACAGCACCAACTGGACCTCGGGCAGGTTGGCGAAGCTGCGCACGGCCGCCTCGTCATCGGGGCCGAGCACCACGAGGACCTTGCCCTCCAGGCCGAGGGCGGCCAGTGCGCTCACGGCGTCCTTGGTACGGGGCGCGGCGAACGGCCACTCGGGCACCACCGCCACGCGGCCCTGGGCGGCGCGGTCCGACAGGGCCGAGCGCAGGGCCAGCTGCACCATCTTCTTCGGCGTGCGCTGGCTGTAGTCACGGGGCTTGGGCCCGAGAGCCTTGCCCCCACCGACCCAGTGCGGGGACCGCGTGGAGCCGGTGCGAGCCCGCCCCGTTCCCTTCTGGCGATAGGGCTTGGCGCCGCCCCCCCTAGCCTCGGCCCTGGTGAGCGTGCTGTGGGTGCCCGCCCGGGCCTTCGCCAGCTGGGCGGTGACGACCTGGTGCATCACCGCCACGTTGGGCTCGACACCGAAGACGGCGGGATCGAGCGCGACCGCGCCCGCCTCCTCGCCCTCGGCGGTGCGCCTGGTGACGGTGAGGTCCTCGACCACACTCATGACGCCTGGCCCGCCTGCTCCGTCGCCCGGCCGCCCTTCACCGCCTCGCGGATCAGCACCAGACCGCCGCGGGGGCCAGGCACGGCTCCCCGCACCATCACCAGCTCCCGCTCGGCATCGGCCTGGACGACCTCGAGGTTGAGCGTCGTGACCCGCTCGGCCCCCAGCTGGCCAGCCATCTTGGTCCCCTTGAACACCCGGGCCGGCGTGGCGCAGGCGCCGATCGCTCCCGGCGACCGGTGCTTCTTGTGGTTGCCGTGCGACGCCCCCTGGCCCTTGAAATTGTGACGGGCCATGGCTCCGGCGAATCCCTTGCCCTTGCTGACCGCGGTGACGTCGACCTTTTCACCGGCGGCGAGGAGGCCGGCGTCGAGCTCCTGGCCGACCGTGTAGGCGCTCGAGTCCTCGACGCGAAGCTCGACCAGCCTGCGGCCGGGCTCCACGCCGGCGCTGGCGAAATGCCCCGCCTGGGGCTTGTTGAGGGTCTTGGCCCGTCGCAGCCCGTAGGTGACCTGGATGGCGGCGTACCCGTCGCTCTCGGGCGTCTTGATCTGCACCACGCGCATCGGGGCGACCTTGACCAGGGTCACCGGCACGGCACGGTTGCGCTCGTCCCAGATCTGGGTCATGCCGACCTTCTCGCCGACGATCGCCTTGCTTGCCATCTGCGGGTCTGCTGCCTCTCGTTCTCGAAGGCTGGAGGCGGGGTGGCCGGCGTCGGCCTCCCTGCACGCGGACGCTCCGCCTGGGCGGAGCCGGGCGGAGCGCTGTCTGAGTTGTGCCGTGGGGTCCCCTCCAGAAACTCGGGCTCCCACGGACCTAGGGATGGGACGGCACGGGCCGTACGGCCCGGACCAGCGACTATATCAGGCGGTCTGTATCTTGATCTCCACGTCGACCCCGGCCGGCAGGTCGAGGCGCTGGAGGGAGTCGACGGTCTTCGGGCTGTGCTCGACGATGTCCAAGAGCCGCTTGTGGATCCGCATCTCGAAGTGCTCGCGACTGTCCTTGTACTTGTGCGGGGACCGGATCACGGTGTACCGATGCTTCTCCGTCGGGAGCGGCACCGGTCCCCGCACCTTGGCCTGGGTGCGGAGCACGGTCTCCACGATCTTCTTGGTGGACTGGTCGATGACCTCGTGGTCATAGGCCTTGAGGCGGATGCGGATCTTCTGGCGGGGACCGTCGGGCACCGAGGACCTTCCTACTTGAGGATCTTGGTGACCCGGCCGGCGCCCACCGTGCGCCCACCTTCGCGGATGGCGAAGCGGAGCCCCTCGTCCATGGCGATGGGCTTTCCGAGCTCGACGGTCATCGTGGTGTTGTCGCCCGGCATGACCATCTCCGTGCCCTCGGGCAGCGTGATGGTGCCGGTCACGTCGGTGGTGCGGAAGTAGAACTGAGGACGGTAGTTGTTGAAGAACGGCTTGTGGCGGCCGCCCTCCTCCTTGGTCAGCACGTACACCTGGGACTCGAAGTTGGTGTGCGGCGTGATCGATCCGGGCTTGCACAGGACCTGGCCCCGCTCGACGTCCTCCTTCTTGGTGCCGCGCAGAAGGGCGCCGATGTTGTCGCCCGCCCGGCCCTCGTCGAGGAGCTTGCGGAACATCTCCACTCCGGTGCACACGGTCTTCTGGGTGGGGCGGAGACCGACGATCTCGACCTCGTCGCCGACCTTGATGATCCCCTGCTCCACCCGGCCCGTGACCACGGTCCCCCGGCCGGTGATGCTGAAGACGTCCTCCACCGACATGAGGAAGGGCTTGTCGATGATCCGCTCGGGCTCGGGATGTAGGTGTCGATGGCCTCCATGAGCTCGAGGACGTGCTGTGTCTCGGCCTCGTCGCCTTCCAGCGCCTTGAGGGCGCTCAACCGGACCACCGGGGTGTCGTCTCCCGGGAACTCGTACTCGCTCAGCAGCTCGCGG
>DATBBR010000122.1 GCA_036270875.1 Acidimicrobiales bacterium | reverse complement strand
CGTTCAAGAGTGTGGTCTTGCCTGCCCCGTTAGTCCCGATGAGCCCGACCATCTCGCCGGCCCGGACGCAGATGTCCGGTTGGTCCAGGGCCACCACTCCACCGAAGTGGACGTGGACGCCTGTGACCTCGAGTACGACGGCGGGCGTGGCGTCGTGCTCGAGGGGCTCTGGTGCGGCTGCGTCTGGGCGCCGTGCCACCGCGGGGAGCGGCGTGGCCGCGGTGGTCGTCTCGGGTCCGCCAGGTCCGGGGAGGGAGAGGTCGGCGACGGCCCGCCGCGCCCGCCGGTCCAGGATCCGCTGCCACATCCTCTGCCCGACGCCGGCCAAGCCCGAGGGCATCTGGAGCAGCACGAGGAGCTGCCCCACACCGGCGAGAAGGAGACTGAACGCGAGGCTCTGGCCGAAATTGCCGAACACGCCCGAGACCGAGGGGCCGACGAAGAGCGCCAGGCCGTAAACCAGGGCGGCAGCCACGGCCGCGCCACCCAGCGATCCCAGGCCGCCGATCACTGGGATGGCGATGAGCCCGAGCGACAGGTCCGCGGGGAACTGAGTCGGTGCGACGGTCTTCCAGGCGTCCGCCCATAGGACACCGGCAGTTCCGGCAAAGAACCCGGACACAGCGAGAGTGGCTAGTTTGACCGAGGCCGGGTTGAGCCCGAAGGCCGCGCTGGCGCGCTCGTTGTCACGTACCGCGACAATCGACCGGCCTGGAACCGATCGCCGTAAGGCCGCACCCGCTCCCAGGGCGCAGATCAAGACGACGAGCGCAAGGTAATAGACGGCCAGCGCGGAATGCGGCGTCCCGAGCTGCGGGCCCCAGGGTGGCGATTGCAGTGTCTCCCCGAAGGGCTGTGACGAACCGAAGAACGATTGGTGGAACAAGAAGTCGTCACTAATGACGGCGAACCCGAGTGTGGTGACCGCCAAGGTCAGGCCGGGAACGCGCAACGCGGGGAGGCCGACGATGACGAGGACGAGTGCGCACGTCGCGCCCACGACGACGAGAAGCGCTGGGAGCGACCACCCATGCCCGACCCAGCGCGCGGTGAGATACGCGCCGAAACCGACCAATGCGAACTGTCCGAGACTGACCTGACCGCCCCAACCGAGCAAGATCGTCAGGCCCACGCCGACGATCGCGTAGATGAGGATGAGCGAGAGGCTGAACTGATTCGCCGAGGTATGGAAATAGGGGAGCAGCGGCCAGATGGCGGCCAGGGCCAGACCGGCCGCGGCCAAGCCAGCCCGTTGGTGGCGAACCAGACGCGACGAGACGAGACTGCGCGGGATCCGCAGCAGGGGTCGGTCCTCGACGGCGGCGCCGGCGACGGTGAACGCCTGACCGATGGCACGCCCCCGGACCAAGACGATCAGCATCACGGCTGCGAACACTGCGAGCTCGCCGTCGGTTCCGTTCGACATAGTCGCCCCGACGATCTGGCTGATCAGGCCCAGGACCACGCCGCCTCCAAGTGCAGCCGGGAGGCTGACGAACGCACCGAGCGCCGCCGCCCCCAATGTCACCATGAGGAGATACGGGCCCAGCGCCGCCACGTTGAAATTCGCTTCAGTCGGCGCCACCAGGACGGCGGCGATCGCCGAGAGCCCTCCGGCCAGAGCCCAGGAGATGACGCTGACCCGGCTGACGGAGATCCCACTCAGGCGGGCTGCGTCGGGGTTGTTGGCTGCCGCCCGGATCTGCTTGCCGACCACCGAGTACCGCATGAAGATCGCCAGCCCGATCACCAGCAGCGGCACCAGCACTGCGGTCAGGATCCACATGCCCGTGAGCTGCACCCCGCCGAGTTGCAGATGGGAGCCGAAGGGTTGTGGGTAGACCGAAGATCTCCCCGCACCGGGATTCAGGGCGGGGAAGTACGTTAAGGCGAGGAGCACCTGCGACGCCGCCAGTGAGACCAGTAGCAGACGGATCGGCGACTTCGATCGCCGTCGAACCGGCGCCACCAGGAATCGTTCGATGACGAATCCAGTGGTGATTCCGACGGCGATGGCCGCGAGGAAAGCGGCCCACCAGCCCCAACCCCAGTCGAGCACCCACTTGGCGAGGAGGAGCGCCGACAGCGTCCCCATCTGGCCCTGCGCAAGGTTGAGGAAGCGGTTGGACTTGTAGACCAGGACCAGCCCGACCGCGAGCAGGCCGATGGTCAGGCCGTTGAGCAGGCCCAGCACGAGCGTGCCGACGCTCACGAACCCCGTCCGCCGACTTGGTGCAGCACGGTCCTGCCTCCCGCCCCCTCACCCGCCCGGAGGCGAGCTGGTCTACCGAATGCCCGTTCTCCCCGGAAGGAAACGTGGTTTCGCTCGGGACCTTTCGACGCCAGATGGACGCCGGGG
>DATBBR010000121.1 GCA_036270875.1 Acidimicrobiales bacterium | reverse complement strand
CGCCGGCTCATGGCCGCCTCCGCAGCCGGCGCGAGCCGCTCCGCCTTGGCTTTCTCCCTGGCGTCCTCGCCCTCCCGCAGATCGGGCATTACCTCTCGGGCGAACAGCTCGAGCGACTCACAGATGTGCTCGTGGCGGTTGCGCCCTGACTGGCTGACGAGGATGACCTGGTCGACGCCGGCGTCGGCGTAGCCCCGCATGAGCGCCCGGATCTGGTCTGGTGTGCCCACCGCTCCCCGCAGCGAGCCCAGGCCCTGCTCGAACAGCTGGGCCGCGATGCTCCCCCCGGTCTGGGAGGCCACCTTCTTGTCGAAGCCCCACAGCGCCCGGTTGGACTCGAACTCCTCCCAGACGTTGGTGCGCCCCGGCGAGTGGTTGCCGAACACGTAGTAGTGGGCGAGGGAGTAACCGAAGAAGTGTCCGCCGTCGAGCCCCCGCTCGATGGCCACCTCCTCGTCCTCGTGGCACATGAACGGCATGACCACGGCGAGGTTGGGGTTGACGGCGAACCCGGCGGGGACGCACTCGTCGGATGCGATGGTGGCGTAGTAGTCGTCGACCCATTCCTTGGCCTGGGAAGGCTCGATGAACGAGAAGGAGAGCGCACCGATCCCCTTCGTCGCAGCCAGGTGGATGGTCTCCCGTCGGCTGCACGCCACCCACAGGGGCGGGTGGGGGCGCTGGAGCGGCTTGGGCACCACGTTGCGCTGCGGCATGGTCAGGTACCGGCCCTCGTAGCCGGCGAACGGCTCCTCGACGAACATCCGGGTCACCGCGTCGAGTGCCTCGTCCCACTGCTCGCGCTTGGTTGCCCTGTCGACCCCGAAGCCGCCCAGCTCGGCCTCGGACGAGGACTCGCCCGTACCGAACTCGACCCGTCCGTCCGACACCAGGTCGAGGGTCGCGATGCGCTCCGCCACCCGGGCTGTGTGGTTGAACGCCAGCGGCAGCTGCACGATCCCGTGGCCGAGACGGATGCGGCTGGTGCGCTGGCTGGCGGCGGCGAGGAAGACCTCGGGGGCCGAGGAGTGGGAGTACTCCTCGAGGAAGTGGTGCTCGACCTCCCACACGTAGTCGATGCCCAGCTTGTCGGCCAGCTCGACCTGCTCGAGGGCGTCCTTCAGCAGCCGGTGCTCGTCGTCGCGCGCCCAAGGGCGGGGGAGCTGATGCTCGTAAAAGATGCCGAACCTCATTCGGACCTCGCTATCTTCTCGGGGCCGGCCTCCGGGCCGGCCATGCTCGTCCGGGTCGACCTCCCGGGCCGGCCACGCTCGTCGGGGTCGGCGTCCTGGGCCGGCCTCAGCCCGGGATCGTCTCCACCGCCTCGTCGAAGAACCTGAACAACGCCGGGCGGCCGTGCGCCGCTCGTGCGGCCAGGGCCAGACGCCGGCTGGTCACGACCAGGTCGCGAGCTTCTCGTCCGGCCCAGGGTCGGGGGAGCAGCTCGGGCGGCAGGAGCGGGTCGCGGTTGAAGCAGTCCTGGAAGTCCACGGCCATCGACAGCGCGCCAGGGAGGAACTCCTTCTCCAGGAGTCGTCTGCGGTCCCGACGCATCCCCTTCAGCACGTCGGGTACGGCGGCGAAGCGCTCGACGAACGCCCGGTAGCTCCGGTCCAGCTCGTCGACCGCCCACAACGTCCGCGCCAGCTCCCTCGGGTCTCGCTGGCCGCCGACGTCGAGATCCTCCGTCGTCGCCATCGACACCATCGCCGTCACGCCCAGGCGCTCGGCCGCGGCGCGAACGTCCTTGTGCCAGGGATGGGGCGAGACGTACAGGCCACCCTGGATGGCCGCCCCACCCAGTTGCAGGAGGCGGTCGCGCAGGGTGTCGCGGGCGGGTCGCCTCCCTTCGGGAACTGCGAAGCTCACGAGGCGCCACTGCCGGTCCCAGCCTCGCCCGGCGGCATCCTGCACGTAGGCCAGTCGGGTCCGCTCGAGGGTCGACCCCAGAGCCGCCATCCCCTCCTCGGTGGCGTCGTAGCGTGCACTCCGGCCTGTCCCGCTCCGGATGAAGAGGCCCTCGCTCACCAGCCGCCGCAGGCACGAGCGAACCTGCTCGGCCGTCTGGCCACACGCCGTTGCCACCGTGAACAGCTCGTCGGCGAGGATGGTGCCTTCCTCGTGGGCCATGCCGAGCACGAGCACCCTGGTCGGGATAGGAACGGACGTAGTAGCCACGACCGTAATTGTGTGCAGCCGCCGTCCGCCCGTCAATACAGGTGTGGAAGACTGACGAGCACGGGAGCTCGGAGACACCGGGCTGAGAGGGCGCCTGTCGGGTGCCGACCGTTGACCTGAACCGGGTAATGCCGGCGGAGGGAGGAACGATGACCGTGGGGCGCCGCAAGGTCTACGTCGATGGTGCACGCCCAGGGGTGCGAGTCCCGTTCGCCGAGGTGGATCTGGCCTCCGGTCCCCCGGTGCGTCTGTACGACACGAGCGGTCCGGGATCGGACCCCGCTGCGGGATTGCCCCCGGCGCGACGGCCGTGGGTACTCGATCGCCAGGATGTCGAGGAGGCGACCGGCCGCGCCGCGTCACTGCGTGACGACGGCCGCGCAGCTGTCCGTCGAGGGGCTCAGGCGGAGGGGCTGTGGCGATCAGCGCCCCAGCCCCTGCGGGCGCGTCCGTCGCGCACCGTCACCCAGATGCACTACGCCCGGCGGGGCGTGGTGACGCCGGAGATGGAGTTCGCCGCGCTGCGCGAGGGGGTGGCGCCCGAGACCGTTCGTGACGAGGTGGCAAAAGGTCGGGCCATACTCCCCTCCAATGTCAACCACCCCGAGTCAGAGCCGATGGTGATCGGTCGGAGCTTCCTGGTGAAGGTCAACGCCAACATCGGGAACTCGGCGGTCACCTCCTCGGTGGCCGAGGAGGTGGAGAAGCTGAGCTGGGCCACCCAATGGGGTGCCGACACCGTGATGGACCTGTCGACGGGGCAGGACATCCACACCACCCGGGAATGGATCGTGCGCAACTCGCCCGTCCCCATCGGCACGGTGCCCATCTACCAGGCCCTGGAGAAGGTCGACGGCCGGGCCGAGGACCTGAGCTGGGAGGTGTACCGGGACACGATCATCGAGCAGGCCGAGCAGGGTGTGGACTACTTCACCGTGCACGCCGGCGTGCTCCTCAGGTACGTCCCGCTCACCGCCAAGCGGGTGACTGGGATCGTCAGCCGGGGTGGATCGATCCTCGCCGCGTGGTGCCTCGCCCATCACGAGGAGAACTTCCTGTACACCCACTTCGAGGAGCTGTGCGAGATCATGGCCGCCTACGACGTGGCCTTCTCGCTCGGCGACGGGCTGCGGCCGGGTTCGATCGCCGACGCCAACGACGACGCCCAGCTGGCCGAGCTGGCGACGCTGGGCCAGCTCACCGAGGTCGCTTGGCGGCACGACGTGCAGGTGATGATCGAGGGACCGGGCCACGTGCCGATGCACAAGATCAAGGAGAATGTCGACCTCCAGATCGAGCTCTGCCACGAGGCGCCCTTCTACACCCTGGGTCCGCTCACGGTGGACGTGGCCCCCGGATACGACCACGTCACGTCCGCCATCGGGGCGGCGATGATCGGGATGTTCGGCACGGCGATGCTCTGCTACGTGACGCCCAAGGAGCACCTGGGCCTCCCCGACCGGGAGGACGTGAAGCAGGGGATGATCGCCTACAAGATCGCCGCCCACGCCGCCGACCTGGCCAAGGGCCATCCAGGCGCCCAGGCGTGGGACGACGCCCTCTCCAAGGCCCGCTTCGAGTTCCGCTGGGAAGACCAGTTCAACCTGGCCATGGACCCCGAGACGGCCCGGTCGTTCCACGACGCCACCCTGCCCGCCGAGCCGGCCAAGACGGCGCACTTCTGCTCGATGTGCGGACCGAAGTTCTGCTCGATGCGAATCTCCCAGGACGTGCGGGAGTACGCCGAGGCCCACGGGATCGGCGATGTCGAGGCGGTCGAGGTGGGCCTGAAGGAGAAGGCGGCGGAGTTCCGCGCCACCGGGTCGGAGATCTACCAGGAGGTGCCGGGCCGGCCTTAGCCCGCGCCGGTCAGCCGCGCTTCGTACAGACGGAGCGTTGGCTCGTCGAAGGCGACCAGGCGGACCACCTCGACACCCGTCTCGGCGGACTGGAGCGTCTCGACGGCGATCGAGGCTGCCTCCTCGGGGGGATAGCCGTAGATGCCGGTCGAGATGGCCGGGAAGGCGACCGAGCGGGCGCCGACCTCCTCGGCGACCTCCAGCGCCCGCCGGTAGCAGGAGGCGAGGAGCTCCGGCTCACCCCGTCGACCGTCACGGTAGCGGGGACCGACGGCGTGCACGATCCAGCGCGCCGGTAGCCGAAAGCCGGGCGTGGCCTTGGCGTCGCCGGTCGGGCAGCCGCCGAGGCTGGCGCACGCCCGGTGGAGGTCGTCGGCCCCCGCCGCCCGGTGGATGGCACCGTCGACGCCGCCACCGCCGCCCAGAGACTGGTTGGCGGCGTTGACGATGGCGTCCACCTCTTCGCGAGTGATGTCGCCCTGGACCGCCTCGATCCGCACTACGACAGGGTAGGTTGCGCCACCATGGCCACCTTCATCCACCGACTGGAGACCACGGGCACCGGCGACCGACTTGCGGTCAAGGACCTCATCGACCTGGCCGGCTTGCCGACCACGGCCGGGTGCCGGGCGGTCGCCGAGGACGCCGCGCCAGCGGCGGAGGATGCAGCGTGCATGGCCGGGGCCAGGGCGGCTGAGCTCGCCGGGCGGGTCCGCATCGTGGGCAAGGCCAATCTCCATGAGCTCGCCTTCGGTGCCAGTGGGATAAACCACGGCTTCGGAACACCCGTCAACCCACTCGACCGGCGTCGCATACCGGGCGGCTCTTCCAGCGGCTCGGCAGTGGCCGTGGCCGGCGACGAGGCCGACCTCGCCTTCGGCAGCGACACCGGAGGCTCCGTGCGGATCCCCTCGGCGTGCTGCGGGACGGTTGGACTCAAGACGACCCACGGCAGGGTGCCCCTCGATGGAGTCTGGCCACTGGCGACCAGCCTGGACACGATCGGCCCGATGGCCAGGGACGTGGCCGGCGTCGTGAAGGGCATGGAGCTGCTCGAGCCGGGATTCGAGGTGGGGGGCTCGGTGCCATCGACCGTCGGCCGGTTCCGGTACGGGAACGTCGACCCTGAGATCGACGCCGCCGTGGACCGCGCCCTCGCCGGCGTCGGGTGCAAGGTCGAGGGAGTGGAGCTGCCGGGCTGGACCGAGGCGTTCGGCGCCGGTGGTGGCATCCTCCTGGCCGAGGCCTGGGAGAACCTCGAGCGCCTCCTCGAGCGGCGCGATCGGCTCGGTGAGGACGTCGCCCAGCGCATAGAGGTGGCGGGCACCATCACGCCCGAGGCGCGTGCCTCGGCCGAGGCCGTCAAGGCGCGCTGGCTTGCGGAACTGGAAGCGGCCTTCTCGCTGGTCGAGCTGATCGCCCTGCCGACCCTGCCGGTGTTCCCGCCCGCGGCAGATGCTCTCGATGACCTGCAGCTGACGATGCTGACCCTCCCCGTCAACGTGGCCGGCCTGCCGGCGCTGGTCCTCCCCGTCCCCGCCGGTCGCCTGCCCGCCAGCGTCCAGCTCGTGGCGCCGGCGGGCGCCGAAGAGCGACTGCTGGCCTTCGGGGCCGTCCTGGAGCGCGCCATCGCTGCTGGGTAGCGACGCCATGGCACTGGGCGAGCGCGGGCTCAGGTACAATTTGCCTGGTGGCCGTGCCTTCGGGCCGGCCCCATCGAGGTCGCCTCGACCTTTTCGTGGTGGCGCGCACAGGGGTGTGTGCCGTGGGGTGGCCGTACGACCGCCATCCGAACCACTGAGAAGGAGAGTTCCCAACCTCATGACCGTCACCTTCGACGGCCTCGGCATCAAACCCGAGCTCACCGCGGCGCTGAGTGCCCAAGGCATCACCGAGCCCTTTCCGATCCAGGCCCAGACCATCGGCGACGTCCTGGCTGGGCGGGACGTGTGCGGCAAGGCGAAGACCGGCTCCGGCAAGACCTTGGCGTTCGGCCTGCCCCTTCTCCAGCAGATCGGGCAGTCGCGACCTGGACGGCCCCGCGCCCTCGTCCTGGTGCCCACGCGAGAGCTGGCGCTCCAGGTGCGGGATGTGCTGGCCCCGCTGGGCACCGTCCTCGACCGGCGCGTGGCCGCCTTCTACGGAGGGGCGCCGATGGAGCGCCAGATCGCTGCGCTCCAGAAAGGGACGGACCTGGCCGTGGCGACACCTGGCCGCCTGATCGACCTGGATAACCGGGGAGCGATCTCCCTGGCGGACGTGGAGACCCTCGTGCTCGACGAGGCCGACCGCATGGCCGACATGGGCTTCATGCCCCAGGTCGAATGGCTGCTCCGCCGGGTCGAGCGCCCGCACCAGACGCTGCTGTTCTCGGCCACCCTCGACGGCGATGTCAACTACCTCGTCCGCCACTACCTGCGTGACCCCGTGCGGCACGAGGTCATCTCTGCCCAGGTGACAGTCGAGGAGATGGAGCATCGGTTCCTGGCCGTGCATCAGCTCGACAAGGTCAAGGTCGCTGCGGCCGTCGCACGCGGCGTCGACAAGACGCTGTTCTTCACCAGGACCAAGCGAGGCGCCGACCGCTTGGCCCAGCAGCTGGAGAGGGAGGGTGTCAAGGCGGCCCCGATCCACGGCGATCTGCCTCAACGGATCCGCGAGCGCGCGCTGCGCGACTTCTCCCGTGGGCAGCTCCCGGCGCTGGTAGCGACTGACGTCGCCGCTCGGGGACTGGACATCGACGCCGTGGACGTCGTGGTCCATTACGACCCCCCCGAGGACCACAAGGGCTATCTCCACCGTTCGGGGCGCACGGCTCGCGCCGGGGTCGAGGGCATCGTCGTGACCCTCGTGCTGTGGGACCAGGTCCTCGAGGTGGAGCGGATTCAGAAGCGGGTCGGCCTTCGGGTCCCGATCGTCGAGGTGTTCTCGAACGACGAGCGCCTGGCCGACCTGGCGGCGTGGAAGCCCGACGAGGACGCTGCCTGAGATCCCTCCTCAGCCGGAGCGCCCCGACGGCCCGACCGCCCGGCTGTGGGGCGCCGGCGGCAGTGGGCCGGGCGGCGTCGCACCCTTTGCCCGTCCCGCCGTGGCCTCGCCCATCTCGGTCGACACGAGTGGGCCGCGGCTCAACAGCACGACTCCGACAGCCATGATCAGCAGGGTGACGACCTCGAGGGCCACCCACCCGGGGCTGTCGCGCAGGGTCTCGCCGAACACCTCGGCCCCGATGATGATGCTCGCCATCGGATCGACAACCGTGAGGGCGGGCTGGGTCGCGGTGAGCGGTCCGCTCTGGAAGGCGTTGGTGAGGATGAAGAACGCGGCCAGCCCGGTGACAGCTACGGCGTAGGGGGGCCAGCTGGCGAAGAAGTGGACGGTGCCCTGACCGATGAGGTTGGTGGACGCCTTGATGAAGGCGGCGTTGAGGGCGAACGTGATCGCTGCCGCCGAGCCGAAGAGCGCGGCCCTCGCGAACGGCGAGCGGTTGGTGCGGGCAATGGCGATCAGCGCCAACACGACGACCCCCGTACCGGCGCCGGCGACGCCCCAGTCCCCGGCCATGGCGTCGGTGCTGCCGCCGGCGGGGCTCGCCGCCAGCAGGAAGCCGGCGAGCCCGCCGGTCACGGCAAGGGCGCCAATCCACTCCTCCCGGCCCGGACGGGATCGCGACCAGATCGACAGGATGATCAGCACGAAGAGAAGCTCGGTGACCAGGACGGGTTGCACCGTCGAGAGCTGCCCGTAGGACAGGGCGGCAGCCTGGAAGAGGAAGGCGCCGACCATGGTCGAGAACCCGATCAGCCAAACCGGACGCCTGAGCACGTAGGTCATCAGGTTGACCCGGAGCACCGAGCTCTCCGGCGCGGTCGACGCGCCCCGTCGCTGGAGCACCGACGAGATGGCGTTGCATAGGGCGGCCATGACGGCCAGGAAGAACCCCATCGACCTCTCTCTACCCGTCCCCAGGTCGAGCGGCCCGCGTACACTCCTCCGCCTCGATGGCGGAGATCTCCGCAATGCGAGGCACGTGGCGGCCACCCTCGAACTCGGTCGTCACGAAGACATCCAGGATAGTCAAGGCCAGCTCCACTCCGAGCACCCTGGCGCCCATCGACAGCACGTTGGCGTTGTTGTGCTGGCGGGCCAGCCGGGCGGTGAACTCGTCGTGGCAGAGCGCGGCCCGCGCGCCGTGGACCTTGTTGGCCGATATCTGCTCTCCCTGGCCGCTGCCGCCCATGACCACCCCGAGCTGGGCGTCGCCGGCGATGACCGCTCGGGCAGCGGCGGCACAGAACGGCGGGTAGTCGACCGGAGCCTCGGAGTCCGTTCCCAGGTCGAGGACCTCGTGCCCGGCTCCCTCGAGGTGCTTGGCCACCTCGACCTTGAGCGGGTAGCCGGCGTGATCCGATGCAAGGGCGATCCGCATGGTGCCATCGTGTCAGGGATGAGGCTCCCGGTGTGAGGGTGGCGGCATGAGGGCGTGGATCGTCGAGCGGCCTGGACCCATTGCCGGTGGGCCCGTGCGGCTCGTCGACCGGGAGGTGCCCGATCCGGGACCGGGCGAGATACGGGTGCGGATCGCCGTGTGCGCGGTGTGCCGCACTGACCTTCATCTGGCCGAGGGTGACCTTCCGCCCCACCACCCAGGGGTGGTGCCCGGTCACCAGATCGTCGGGCGGGTGGACGCCTTGGGGGTGGGCGCGGAGCGGTTCGCTGTCGGGGACCGGGCGGGCATCGCCTGGCTCCGGCACACCGACGGGCGCTGCCGGTTCTGCTTGCGGGGCGACGAGAACCTGTGCGTGAGCCCGGGCTTCACCGGCTGGGACGCCGACGGCGGCTACGCCGAGGCGGCGGTGGTCGACGAGCGGTACGCGTACCACCTCCCGGACACCTTTCCGGACGAGGAGGCGGCGCCGTTGCTGTGTGCGGGGATCATCGGTTATCGGGCGCTGAAGCGCTCGCAGCTCCCACCCGGTGGTCGTCTCGGCATCTACGGCTTCGGCGCGTCCGCCCACCTGACGGCGCAGATCGCCGAGGCCCAGGGCGCCGCGGTGCACGTGGTGACTCGTGGAGCCGCCGCTCAGCGACTGGCGCTCGACCTGGGCGCTGAGTGGGCCGGCGGGCTCGATGACCTACCGCCGGCGCCGCTCGACGCTGCGATCCTCTTCGCGCCGGTCGGGAACCTGGTGCTTCACGCGCTCGCCGCCCTCGATCGGGGTGCCACCCTGGCAGTCGCCGGTATCCACCTCACCGATGTCCCCGTCCTGTCGTACGAGCGCCACCTGTTCGAGGAGCGGTCGCTCACCAGCGTGACCGCCAACACCCGGGAGGACGGGGAGGAGCTGCTCCGGCTGGCTGCCCGCATCCGACCCCGGGTCGAGACCCAGCCATACCCGCTCGAGCGGGCCGACGAAGCCCTCGCTGATCTGGCCGGCGGCCGGGTGAACGGCGTGGCCGTGCTGAGGATCGCGCCTTAGCATTCCGGCGTGGCCTGATGGGCCCTGGGAGAAGGAGACTGAGATGGCTGCCGTGGCCACCTTTACCGTCCGCGCCGAGCCACTGACCGAGAAGGGTTTCGCCCCGTTCGGTCAGGTGGTCGCCGCTGGCGACATGGAGATGCAGCTGCGAGGCGAGGAGGTGTTCCACCTCAATGTGCTGCACTACGAGCGGCGGCCCTTGCGCTGTGACCATCTCAACCGCCACCACCGGGCCACACAGGCACTGGTCGCCCTGGCGGGCAAGCCGACCTTGCTGGTCGTGGCCCCGCCCGAGCACGACTTCGCGTCCCCTGAGGACCTCGAGACGGTGCGGGCGTTCGTGTGCGATGGATCCGCCGGCGTCAACCTTGGGCTGCACGTCTGGCACTGGGGTCCGTATCCCCTCATGGACCACGTGGACCTGGTGAACGTCCAGGGCCGCTTCTTCGCCACCGACAACGAGGTGGCTCACATCGAGCGGGACCTCGGGACGATCGTCGAGGTGCTCCTCTAGGGCTCGGGTTCTCCGTGGCCCGACGGGGGTTCGGACCGCTCGACCGATCGCCCGTCGAGACCCAGCAGCTCGAGCGTGGTCGAGCCCTGGCGCAGCCGATCGAACATCGCCGTCTCCTTGTCGGCGCGGGACCAGGCCGCAGCCAGGACGGCTTCGAGGTCCGGACGGGCCACCACGGCGACGCCGTCGGCGTCGCCGACCACCCAGTCGCCGGGAGCGACCTCGACCCCGCCGATCCGCGCCTGGCCGCCGACGGCGCCGCCCCCGAACTTGGTGGCCCCGGGGAGAGCAACCAGGGCGCTGAAGATCGGAAAGCCGTGGGCGGCCACGGCGGTCACGTCCCGCACACCGCCGTCGATGACGAGGCCGGCCAGGCCGCGCGCCTCGGCCGCGGTCGTCAGGACCTCTCCCCAGTATCCGCGCTCTGGTCGCTCGTGCGCGTCCACCAGCAGGGCCATCCCCGCCGGCGCGTCGGCGACGGCGACGTGTATGGCCAGGTTGTCGCCTGGTGAGCAGGTGACCGTGTACGCGGGTGCCGCCAGGCGGGCGCCCGGCCACGCCGGCTTGATGCGGGGGTGCAGGGGCCGTCCCCCTGACTCGCCGATGGTCGCCGACCCCAGGCTCAGCAGCTGGTCATGGACACCAGCAGGCTCCCTCATCGCGGTCGCTCCCCGACGAGGTTGTGGGGCACCTCGCCCGCCAGGACCGCCCGAACCCCTTCGGCAGCCATCCTCGCCATCCTGGTCCGGGTGGAGACACTGGCGCTGCCGATATGGGGAGTGAGGACCACCCGGGGCGCGGCCAGCAGCCGGGGGTGGACAGCAGGCTCGTGCTCGAACACGTCCAGCCCGGCGGCGAAGATCCGTCCTTCCTCCAGAGCGACCGCCAGCGCCTCCTCGTCGACGATGGGCCCCCTGGACGTGTTGACGAGCACCGCCGTCGGCTTCATGGCCGCCAGGCGCTCGAGGTCGACCAGCCCGCGAGTGCTGTCGTCGAGAGGGATGTGGAGGCTCACGACATCGGACTGCCGCAGCAGCTCGTCAAGGTCGGCCACGTACCCGGGGGTACCGTCGGGATGGCGGGAGTGGTGCAGGACCCGCATCCCGAAGCCCTCGCCGCGCCGGGCCACGGCTCGGCCGATCCGGCCGTAGCCGACCACACCGAGGGTGGCGCCGTGCACATCGTGGCCGAGGTACTGGCCGACACCCCAACCCGCCCAGCGGCCGGCGCGCAGGTCCCGCTCGGCCTGACCGAGGAGGCGAGCGGCGGCCAGGATCAGGGCGAAGGCCAGATCAGCGGTGGTCTCGTCCAGCACGCCCGGGGTGTTGCAGATGGCTACGCCGGCACCACGCGCCGCCTCGAGGTCGATGTTGTCGTAGCCGACGGCGACGTTGGCGATGACCCGCAGCTTGGGAGCGCCCGCGATCAGGCTGGCGTCGATCCGGTCTGTCAGCACGCTGATGATGGCGTCGGCCTCGGATGCCGCTCGGCACAGCTGCTGACCGGTGAGCGGCTCGTCGTCGGGTCCTTGCACGATCTCGTGGCCGGCTTCGACCAGGGGATCGAGGCCCCCTGTCGGAAGCTGGCGGGTCACCAGGACTCGGCGGGCGGCGGGACCTGGCACGGGGTCACGGTAACGCCTGCGCAGGCGAGGGCTGGGCCGCTGATGTCAGAGGAATAGGAACCGACCGAGCGGGGTACAGTCGAGTCACTCGCTGGGGGGGCCTGGGTCTACGTGCGGAAATAGCGATCGCTCACGCAGATCTTGGGGGATTTCTTCTCGTTGAGCGAGTGGATCAGCGCCTCTCGTCGCGTCTCCCTTGACATGATATGCGCATGCGAACTATAGTTAGCGAAGTCCGTTGACAACAGGAAGGAGACGGCCAATGACCGTGGCCGACATCACCGAGAGCGTCCAGTACCAGGTGCTGGACGGGCTCAAGCAGTACCAGGACGTGCTGATCGAAGCGGTACGGGGCTGGACCGAGACGGTCGAGGAGATCATCCCCGGGCGGCCCGAGCTTCCGTTTGCCGATCAGCTTCCTCGGCCGACCGAGGTGGCGGGCAACGTGTTCGATTTCGCCGAGAAGCTGCTCGCGAACCAGCGGGAGTTCGTGACGAACGTCCTCAACGTGGCGGAGCCCTTCGTGACGGGCACCGAGACGACCAAGAAGACGGCGGCCCCGAAGTCGACGGCCCCGAAGTCGACGGCGGCCTGACACTCGCTGACGAGGGGTAGGGGTGCACGGCGTCCCTACCCCTCGATCGGTACCCTCATCTGCAGAGATGGTCACCGACGACATATGGCGATCACGGCTCGAGTCCCTGGGAGCGTTCATCCGCTCCCAGCGGCGGCTCGCCAATCTGTCCCTCCGCGACATGGCTGAGCTCACCCACGTCTCCAACCCCTACCTCAGCCAGGTCGAGCGGGGTCTCCATGAGCCGTCCGTCAGGGTGCTGCGGTCGATCGCCAGGGCGCTGAACCTCTCGGCCGAGACGTTGCTGTCGCAGGCGGGGGTGCTGGAGGGCGAGGAGCAGGACCAGCATGTCGGCGGGAACGGCGGGGGGCCGCCGACCGAGACGGCCATCCGCTGCGATCCCGGGCTGACCGACGGCCAGAAAGAAGCCCTTCTCGCCGTGTACCGCAGCTACCGGGCCGCCAACCGCTAGGGGGCGTTAACGCCGGGGACGCAAGTCGGGCGCCGCGCCTCGGCGCTGATGGTCACAGTCCCAGCGCTACCCGGGTCACGATGTCCTTCACCTCGGTCGGGGTCAGCCGGTGCCAGAGGGTGACGGCCTGCGCGTCCAAGCCGACGAGGTACCGGGGCCGGGGCCAGCGACCGGCCACCGCGCCGGCGACGACCCTGGCCACCTGCACGGGGTGACCCATCACGGGCTGCGCCAGCTTCATGCCGGTCATGGTCCGCCGGTAGGCGCCCTCGTAGCGTGATCCGACCCGCCGCTCGACGTCGCGCTGGTTCTCCTCCCAGATCCCGGTCCGAAACCCGCCCGGCTCGACCAGCACCACCTTCACGCCTGCCGAGGCCACCTCGATCCGAAGGGCGTCAGAGAGCGCCTCCAGGGCGTGCTTGGCTGCCTGGTACCACCCGGTCAGCGGGGTGGTCATGCGGCCGTAGACCGACGACAGGTTGACGATGCGTCCTCCGCCTTGGGCCCGCATGTGCGGCAGGGCCAGCCGGGCCAATCGCATGGGAGCGAGCACCATGGCCTCGAGGACCCCACGGGCCTCGTCGTCGGTGACGTCCTCGATGGAGCCGATCACCGAGTACCCGGCGTTGTTGACCAGGGCATAGGGACGGAGCTCGTTGATCACCGCCGCGCAGGCGGCGGCGTCGGACACTTCGAGCCGGACAGTCTCCACCTCCGCACCGGTGTCCGCTTCGGCCTTGGCCACTACGTCCGCCTTCTCGTCGGAGCGGACCGAGCCCACCGACCGAAATCCTCGGCGAGCCAGCTCCAGCGTCGTGGCCAGCCCGATCCCCGAGTTGGCCCCGGTGACCAGCACGGTGCGGCGCGCTCGCTCGGTCACGACGTTCGTCCGGTGGCCGGACCCTGTTCCGTCGACCATCGGTACCGGGGCAGCTGCCGCCGGGTGCCCGAGCGGGTGAACTCGAGCGGCGGTGTCATCTCCAGCACCGGCGATCCCGGCTCGTAGAGGGCGCCCTCGATGTCGGCGATGGTCGCCGTGCGAGGGTCGAGGCCGTTGTCGGTCAAGGCGCGCTCATAGGCTCCGCCCAGCTCGGCCCGCAACAGCTCGCCGATGATGCCCGGGAACGTCTCCGGATCACTCAGCAGCCAGGCGTGCAGCGCCCCGTGGACAGCGACCACACGCGCGCCGCAGCGGCGGCCGGCGTCGCGGGCGGTGGCGATCGGCACGATCAGGTCGCGGTCACCGTGCATGATCACGACGGGGACGTCCGTCTGCCCCAGGGCCTCGATGACGGGGACGCTGGCGGGAGAGCGGAGGATCGAGCGCGCCGGGCCGATGAGGCGCCAGGGCCGGGTGACGTTCCCGACCACCAGACGAGTGAGCGACCGGGCCAGGCGCGCCGCCCTGGCCTTGTCATCGACGACGAAGACCGTCCCCGCCAGATCGAGGATCATCAGGCTGGCGAAGAGTCCGAGCACAGGTGGGGCCACCTTCAGCCACCGCATGAGATCGTCCCAGGGCTTGCCGACGATGGCATCGACCAGCACGACCCCCGAGGCGAAGTCCGGTCGATCGGCAGCCAGCTGCGCGACCAGCCGTCCTCCCATCGAGTGGCCGACGAGGATCGGTCGGCGAATGCCGAGCTCGTCGAGGGCCCGGCCCAGCAGGGCGGCGTAGGCGTCGACGTCACCGCCTTGGACCGGCAGCACGGCAGTCCCGCCGTGGCCGGCGACATCGACGGCCACGACCTTGAACCCCATCGAGACCAGCCGGCTCAGGGTCGGCGCGTAGAGCATGCCGTTGGCGGTGAAGCCATGGACGACGACCAGCGGCACCCCGCGCCCGGCGACGGCCAGGCTCACCTGATGACCGTTGGCCAGGCGCATGACGTGCTGGGCCAGGCGTACACGCGGGACCTCGGCGTCGCGATGTGGGCGCCGAGGCCGGGCCGACGACGGAGCCGCCGCCGGTGCCCACGACTCCCCCTGGGCGGTGCTCCTCATGCGGAGCACAGCCTCTGGCCGGCGGCGGCCTCCGAGATCGTCAGGTCCCCGCTGCCGCGGTGTCGACGCTGGTCGGCCGCTTGTTGGCGCCGGCACCCGACCTGGCGCCGGAAGTCCTGGGTCGGGCGGGAGCCTTCCTTGCCCGTTGACCGGTACGTGCCGACCGGGCCTCCGACCCGGCGGAGTCGAGCGCGGCCACGAGCCGCTCGGCATATGCCCGCTGCTGGGCGATCAGGCGCTCGCTGAACCCGAGCGTCAGCCTGACCACCTGCTCGGGCGGGACGGCGCTGTCGAGACGTCCGGTCAAGAGTCGTGTCGGAACGATACCCGCGGCTACCCGGCCGGCTGACTCCACCACCCCCACCGATCGATCCTGGGCTCGCTTGAGCGCCTCGAGGAACTGGTCCTGGGCTCTTGCCACCACGTCGGTATACGTCGGCACGTATCTCCCTTCTCTCTTTCTCTAATCGGCACTGCCGGTCGGGCGCCGTCGGCCACCAGGGGCGGCCGCTTCGCTGGACCCGCCTCCCGGGCCGGCCTTTTCGCTGGACCGGCCTCCCGGGCCGGCCTTGGCCGCTGCCTTGGACAGCTCGTTGAGCGTGTCGTCGAGGTACTGGGCGATGTCCCACACCTCCGGCACCGCGTCGCGGCAGGCGACGAGCCCGAAGAACAGCGTGCCCATGTAGCTCTGCACGGTGATGTTGAGCGGACCGCCGTCGGTCACCGGTCCCATGGGGTACGCGGCCAGCATGCGGGAACCCGAGAAGTACAGCGGAAACGCAGGTCCGGGAAAGTTGGAGACGATGACGTTGAACAAGGGTGGCAGGCGCTCGAGGACCTTGAGCCGCGACGCCATGCGCGCCGCCCGGCTGACGACTCCAGGCGACAGGATCTCGGTCCACTCGGACAGCTCCTGGACGCCGAACACCTTGTCCTGGGCCTTGGCCTGCGCGGATCCGGCACTGATGGCCCGCAACCGCTCGACGGGGTTCTCCACCGTGCTCGCCAGCGACACGAGCATGGCGGAGATCTGGTTGCCCATCGTTCCCCGCTGCTCCTCCGACCGGACCGAGACCGGGACGGCAGCGACGAGCGAGCGCTCGGGGTGCTCGCCGCGCGCCGCCAGCAGGGAGCGGAGGGCTCCGGCGCACATCGTAAGGATCACGTCGTTGACCGTCCCGCCCAAGGTGTTCTTCACGGTCTTGACCTTGTCGAGGCTGACCTCGGCGAAGGCGATCCGCCTGTGGGCGCTGATCGCGGTCTGGAGCGAGGTGCGGGGGGCGGAGAACGGCGCCGGCGGTGGTGCCGTGTCCTCGGACCGGTTCCGCCGGCGCAGGGCGAGGGCAGAGCCGACGGTGCGTGAGGCGAGTCGGGCGACGGTCCGGGGCTGGCGGGCGAGCTCGCCGATCGCGGCGCGTCCCAGTTCGAACGGCGAGACGCGGTCCGGCTCCCACGGGCCCTCAGGCGGGGTGGTGACCTGCTCGGGCGACAGGTCGAGGAGTGTCGCCGTGATCTCCGCGCCCGAGAGCCCGTCGATGGCGGCGTGGTGGACCTTGGTGACACCCGCCACCATGCCGTCCTCCAAGCCCTCGACGATGTACATCTCCCAGGGCGGGCGGTCGCGATGGAGTGGACGGCCCATCACCTCCGCGGTGAAGTCGGCCAGCTCGGGCACGCCTCCCGGCTGGGGCAGCGCGGCGGAGCGTACGTGGTAGTCGAGGTCGAAGTCGGGATCCTCCAGCCACACCGGGTGGTGCAGCCGCATGGGGATGTCGGCCAAGCGCCGACGGAAGGGGGGGACCAGGTGGAGGCGATCGTGGATCAGTTGGCGGATGCGTTCGAACGAGTGCCCCCGCGGTGCCGTCGACGGATCGAACACACACGTCTGGCCCACGTGCATGTGCGTGCCGGCGGTCTCGAGATGAAAGAACGCGGCGTCGAATCCCGTTAGTCGCTGCATCGAGGCCCACTTTCCCCAGCCGCTCGCCACGCCTATCTGCCGGATCGTGTCTGCCGGGTGGCACCGGGTGAGGAGCTCCCCCACGCGTGACGACTTCTCCCTAGCCAGGCCGATTCTCGTACAGGCAAAGACTCCCCGTCAAGCGTCGACGCGCGCTCTCGCGGGCCTGTGCATCGGTGGGTTTCGACGTTCTGCAGGGGCCA
Organism: Acidimicrobiales bacterium; assembly: GCA_036270875.1. Lineage (NCBI taxonomy): Bacteria > Bacillati > Actinomycetota > Acidimicrobiia > Acidimicrobiales > Acidimicrobiales bacterium. Next base: position 19,026 of record DATBBR010000121.1, on the reverse strand, counting down.
CTCAGCGCTCTCTCAGCCCGTGCTAGATGCGAGGATCTGCGCCCTGGGACCCCGCACCGGCGCCGCTTGATCGACCTAGCACGGCAGGAACGAGCGGACCGACCGGTACTCACTCGAGAGTGTGGCGAGGGGGTGAGGCAACTCACCCTCAACCGGGCCGAGAAGAAGAGCGCGCCCTCGATCACCGGCCGTCAAGCTCCGAGCCGGCCTCGCTCTGGCGGCAGGACCGTGACGACCAGGACGCAGGCCAGGATGCCCAGGGGAACCGCCGCCGCGGCCGCTCCCCAGGCGTCGCGGGCGAAGCCGCTGGCGATCGCACCGCCCAGGTAGACGAGGACGACCGCCACCTGGAGTCCGACCTGCACCTTCTGACCGGCGTCCCCGCCCGACTGGCTTGCCGGGCCGGGCCGACCTCGGCGAACCGGGGGATGACGGCGCAGCCAGGACGCGACGCCGGCGCTGATGCCTGTCCAGGTCCCGGTGATGTACGTCGTCGCCACTCCGGGCACGCCGAGCCGGGCCACCGCCGCGCTCTGCACGCCCATGGCGGTTCCGGCCACGACGATGAGCCCATCGCGCACTGCGCCGGTCGGCTCGGAGCCGGCCACTATCCACCAGCCGAGCAGGCCGCCGAGGAGGGCCACCTCCCCTACCAGCGCGGCCGTCACCGATCGAGCTCCGCTCTTTGGCGATGGCGCCAGGCCCACCAGGGTGGCGCCTACGACGAACCCGCCGAGCGCTGCCGCCGACCGGCCCGCTGCTCCGGCGTCACGCTGGGCCACGGCCACGCCGAGCAGCACGGTGTTCCCCGTCATGTTGGCCGTGAACACCCGACCCAACCCCAGGTAGCTGATGGCATCCGTGCAGCCCGCGACGAGCGTCAGCCCCAGCACCAACGCGCCACGGCGAAGCGCGGACGGCTCGGGGAGTGCCTTCGGGTCGCGGGTCAACGCTCGGCGGTGATGGTAGGCAGGGGACCCACCTCACCCCGAGCATACGGCAGGTCGGCGCTCCCGGTGCGATGCTGCACGTGTGGAACACTTCACGCGCAACGGGTTGACATTCGACGTGACCGACGTGGGACCGGCAGACGCCGAGGCGGTCGTGCTCCTCCACGGCTATCCCCAGAGCTCGGCGTCGTGGCGCTCGATCTCTCCCCACCTGGTGGCAGCCGGCTATCGGGTCCTGGCCCCCGATCAACGCGGCTACTCACCGGGGGCGAGACCCCAGGGTCGGCGCGCCTATGTCATGAGCGAGCTCGTGGCCGATGTCCTGGCCCTGGCCGATCAGGCCGGCGTCGACGGCTTCCACGTCGTCGGCCACGACTGGGGTGGGGCGGTGGCGTGGGCGCTGGCCACCGACCACGCCGACCGCCTTCGCACGCTGACTGTCCTGTCGACCCCACACCCCCGTGCCTTCCTCCGCTCGGCTGTGACGAGCGGCCAGGCCCTCCGCTCCTGGTACATGGGACTGTTCCAAATCCCCCGGCTGCCGGAGTGGCTGACGTTGGCGGGTGATGGGCGGGTGGCCAGGTCGGCGATGCGCCGCTCGGGCCTGTCAGAGGAGCGGGCCCGCGAGTACCTCGACGCAATGAAGAAGCCCGGTGCCCTCACCGGCGCACTGAACTGGTACCGGGCGCTGCCGTACGAGGCGACTGCCGTACGTGACGCCAAGCCGATTGAGGTACCCACCCTCTATGTGTGGAGCACTGAGGACGTGGCGCTGGGCCGGAAGGCGGCGGAGCTGACGGGGCGCTTCGTCTCCGGGCCCTACCGGTTCGAGGTCCTCGAGGGGGTGCCCCACTGGATCCCAGAAGAGGCGCCGGACGAGGTCGTCCGGCTGCTGCTCGCGCACCTTCGGCCCTGACCGACCTGCTATCCCGACGGATCACCACGCGGGTGGGCCCTCAGCCAGGCGGCGACGTTCCCGTGCGCCTGCCACTCCTCTTGCGTCTGGGCGGCCCGTTCCGCCTCGTCCGGGGAGGCGTTGGGTCCCGCCGGCGGCGGCGTTGATCCGGGGCCGTACACGCTGCGCCAGAGGGCGGCGTCGAACAGGCGCTGTGGCACAAGGTCGACGTTGCTGTAGGGCAGGGCGCCGTCGAGCCCGGTAGGAGTCGACGCGGTGAGCTGCGTCAGCGGCTGGGTAGGGATGACCGCGTTGTATGGCTCGAGATCGGGTTGCGCATCGCCGGGGATGAACGCGTCGTACATGGGCTCGGCCAGAGCGTCGAAGAGCGACAGGGGACGGAGACCGACCATGAGCCCGATCGTGCGGAGCACCGACAGCTGGTCGTAGCGGGTGTGCACGACGGCGCCGTGGCGAGCCCACGGTGAGATCACGTACGCGGGCATACGGTGGGCGTCGACGTGGTCGGCTCCGTCCTGGGAGTCGTCCTCGACGACGAAGATGGCGCTGCTCGACCAGATGGGGGAGTGGCTGATGAGGTCGACGAGCTGGCCCAGACCGAGGTCGTTGTCTGCCACCATCGCCTTTGGTGTCGGGTAGTTCTTGCGCACGCCGTTGGTGTGGTCATTCGGCAGGGTGATGTAGCTCAGGGCCGGGACGGTGCCCGTTGCCACCTCGGCGTTGAACTGCTGCTGGAAGAAGTCGAAGCGACTCGTGGCCACGCCGAGAGCGCCCTGAGGGCCGAGCGTCCCCGAATCGGTGTCGCACACCGCCGGGTTGTCGACCCCGTTTGGGGTCGTGCCGATGCCGTCGCACCCGAAGGAGATCGGATAGCCGAAGGCGGTGTTGAGCTGAGATGCGCGGTAGGTCGAGCGGCCGTCGTTGCTGCTCGGGAGCACGCCGGCGCTGTACTCGCCGTAGTTGCGGAACGATACGCCCTGGCGGACGGCCTGGTCGAAGATGAAGTCGTTGGGGGGGAACGTCTCCGGTGCCTGGCCGAAGTTTGCGACCCGTCCCCGATTGGCGTAGTTGGCGTGCAGGGCCTTGACGACGAAGTCCGTCGCGTACGCCCCCGAGGTGATGATGTGTCCGTCAACCGAGACCTCGCTGTCGGCATAGACGTGATCGAGCAGCGGGAACATCCGGGTCAGGCTGTGCGCGTTCGGCGTGACGCCGGTAGCCGGCCCGTTCACGCCGTTGTCGTCGAATAACTCCAGTGAGCGACTGCCGTCGCCGCGAGGATCGCTGCCGAGGACCTGGTCGTAGGTGCGGTTCTCCTTGACGACATAGAACACGTGCTTGATCTGGCGGCTCGGACCGCCGCCGGGGGCGTTGATCGGTGTGTTGGACGGGCCGGGGGCGAGGTCGGTCGGTCGGACCTCCTGGTCGACCTGGTGAGACATTCGCGCCGCGTCGGCATCGCTCGGGGTGGAGAGCACGCCGAGGCGGCCGATCAGCATGTCGACCACGTACTGGCCGTACGGCGCCCGCTCGCTGGCCGCGAAGTTCTGGCCGTACAGGGGGTTGGGCCCGGCACCCAGTCCCTTGCCCGCGAGCCAGATGAGGCGACGGCCGTCCGGTGTGACCGCCACATCGGTCGGATAGAAGGCCGTAGGCACGCGTCCGACCACCGTGAGCGCTCGTGCGCCCCCCGTCCGGTCTGTGAGTGCGATGACGGCAACGGCATCTTCGCCGGCATCGGCGACGTACAGGGTCCGGCCATCGGGGGCGACACGGAGGGCCACGGGCGCCGTGCCCACTCCGGCACTGCGGCCGACGGACACGTCGCGGACGGTGCTCGTCAGAGTGTCGACGTCCGCGACCTGGTCCCGGTTGGTCACGGCGACGAACAGTTGGTGGTGGGAACGGTCGAGGGCGAGGCCCTCGGGGTGGGAGTTCTGGGTACCGACCGTGATCGTGCGGGCCACGCTGCCGGTGTCGAGATCGACGACCGAGACCGTGCCGTCGTACTCGTTGGACACGTAGGCGCTGTGGCTGTCGACAGCGACGCCGTACGGGTAGGCACCCACCTTGACGAGACGAACCGCTCGCGTCGCGAGGTCGATGACCGCCACCTGGTCCGCCTGGTTGAGAGCCACGGCGAGCATCCGCTGGTCAGGGGTGACGGCCAGACCGATGGGCCAGCCCAGGCCCGACGACGGACCGGGGCCCGGGGGCTGGACGATCAGCGACGCCGGGTTCGCGGCTTCCTTCTGGGCGGTGCCGCCACTGGTGGGCGGCAGCCCGATCGGGGCGCGCTCGGTGGCACGCCCGCTGCTGGGGTCGACGGTGAAGACGTGGATGGCGTCACCGGTGCTCGCCATCGTGGGGCCCGTGGGGTGGCTGTTGCCCACCGGCTCGCCGGAGACATAGACGGTCCGCCCGTCGGGCGCGTATGCGATGCCGCCGTAGGCGCCAGGCAGCGGGAGCACCTGACGCAGCTTGCCGGTGCCGACGTCGACGATCTGGACGTCGTCGCGGCCGTGGCCGGAGTCGACCGCCCAGTAGAAGCGGCCATCGGGGGACAGCGCTCCCCCCGTCGGGAAGTCGCCGAGAGGAGTCATCCGACCGGCGGGCGTCAGCTGCCGTCCGCCCGGCGTGATCCCGTACGCGGGCCCGATCCGGCCGCTCGTGGTGGCGTTGTCCGCCGCCAGGGCCACGCCGCCGGACATGGCCAGCGCGCCGCACACCAAGGCGATCAGTGACCTCCGCCGCGCTCGTCCCCGTAGCACGCACAGAGGTTCAGGGTTGGCGGGTCGGGTCCTTCCTCAACGGGGTGAATGGTCGGTGACCTTTCGGCGAACACTGCGACCCTTATAGTTGCGCCTCTGGCAGTGCTACTCGCGGCGTGCCCCCGGCAGGATTCGAACCTGCGCACCCGGCTCCGGAGGCCGGCGCTCTATCCCCTGAGCTACGAGGGCGCTGATCCGAAACTCTACCGGGTTGGTAGTTGGCCCTGGCTGGGCCCCTAGTATTCCCCCTGATGCCTGAAACCACGGTACTCGTCGTCGACGATGACCCCGTGATCCAGACGCTGCTGCAAGTCAACTTCGAGATGGAGGGCTATACCGTCGTCGAGGCAGTGGACGGGGTCGAGGGGCTCGAGCGGGCCCGGGCCGACCTGCCTGACGTGGTGGTTTTGGACATCATGATGCCGAAGATGAACGGCCTCGAGGTGGTCTCGGCGCTGAAGGCCGACCCGGCCACAGCTGACATCCCTGTCATCCTCCTCTCGGCCAAGGCGCAGGAGTCCGATATCAGGGCCGGTCAGTCGACGGGGGCGGAGGACTACATCACCAAGCCCTTCGACCCCCTCGACCTCCTCGATCGCGTCGCGGCCCTGATTTCCAAGCAGCGGTCGTGAACGTCCGTGACGTGCTGGCCGACTCCGTGCTTGCCGCCCTGGCCGATCTCGGCGTGGACCCTCTCCCCGCTACCGTCGCCTTCGAGCGACCGGCCCGCCCCGAGCACGGCGACTGGTCCTCGAACGTCGCGCTGACCTCGGCCAAGGCTGCGGGACGCGCCCCGCGTGAGCTGGCGACGGCCCTCGCCGAGCGGCTCACCGCCGACCCGCCCCCCCACGTTGCCGCCGTCGAAGTGGCCGGGCCCGGCTTCGTCAACTTCCGTCTGCGGCAGTCGTGGCTCCACGAGGCCCTCCGTCAGGTCGTCCGCGAGGGCACCGACGACTACGCCCGCGACGACACCGGCAAAGGAGAGCGGGTCCAGCTCGAGTTCGTCTCGGCCAACCCAACCGGACCCCTGCACGTGGGCAATGGGTGGCTGTGCTCCTACGGCGACGCCCTGGGCCGCATCTTCAGCCGCTGCGGCTGGTCGGTGAGCCGCGAGTACTACGTCAACGACACCGGTGGCCAGATCCGACGCCTGGGCGAGAGCCTGCTCGCCCGCCGACGCGGAGGGGTCGTGCCGGAGGAGGGCTACCAGGGCGAGTACGTGGCCGAGCTCGCCCGCGCCTATGACGGCCCCGATGACGATGTGGTCGCGGCCGGCAGATGGGCAGCGACGCGAATTCTCGACAACATCCGGGGCACGCTCGAGGGGCTGGGCATCGTGTTCGACGAGTGGTACAGCCAGGCGTCGATCGAGGAGAGCGGCGCCGTCGAGGAGACGATCGCCGTCTTGGCCGAGCGGGGCCTGGTCTACGACTCGGATGGGGCCACCTGGTTGCGCAGCACGGCCGTCGATGACAGCCGCGACCGGGTCCTGATCAAGTCCGACGGCGAGTTCACCTACCTCGCCGGCGACCTCGCCTACCACCGGGACAAGTTTCTCGTCCGGGGCTACGACCGGGTGATCGACATCTTCGGGGCCGACCACCACGGCCAGGTGGCGAGCCTGCTGGCGGGGGTGCGGGCGCTCGGCGTCGAAGACGGACGCCTCGAGGTCGAGCTCGGGCAGATGGTGTCCCTCGCCGACGGCAAGATGTCCAAGCGCTCGGGGAACTTCGTCAGCCTGGACTCCCTGGTCACCGACATCGGTCCCGACGCCACCCGCCTGCTCAGCCTGATGACCTCCATCGACCAGGCCACGACCCTGGACCTCGATCTCATCAGGCGTCAGTCGATGGAGAACCCGGTGTACTACGTGCAGTACGCCCACGCTCGGATCGCCTCGATCGATCGGGTCAGGCGGGAGCGGGGGATCGAGCGCCAGCCCCTCGATCGAGTTGACCTGGGCCTGCTCACGCACCAGCGCGAGCTGGCTCTGCTGCGCGCGCTCACGGAGCTCCCCGACGTGGTGCTCACCGCCTGCCGTGACCGGGCTCCCCACAAGGTCACCACCTGGGTTCGGCAGCTGGCCGGGGACTTTCACGGCTTCTACCACGACTGCTACGTGATGGGACAGGGGATCAGCGAGGAGCTCACCCAGGCCCGCTTGTGGCTGGTCGAGGGTGCGCGCATCGGGCTCGCCGTCGGCCTCGGCCTGCTGGGCGTCAGCGCGCCAGACTCGATGTGACCACCTCGCAGGCCAGCACCCCGAGCGCCGCCGTGAACCGGCGTCTGTTGCCTGACACCTCGTCGGTGTCCCCCGACGGTCGACTCTCCGTCGGTGGGGTCGATGTGATCGAGCTGGCCGAGGACGTCGGCACTCCGGTCTTCATCTATGACGAAGTCCACCTGCGGGCGCGCTGCCGGGAGGCGGTCGCGGCGTGGGGAGAGGGGGTCGCCTATGCCAGCAAGGCTTTTCTCTGCAAGGCCATGGCTGCGCTCGCGCACGAAGAGGGCATGTGGCTCGAGGTTGCGACGGGCGGCGAGCTGTTCGTCGCGCTGGCGGCCGGGGTGCCGGCCGGGCGCCTCGTTCTCCACGGCAACAACAAGTCCGAGGAGGAGCTGGCGAACGCGGTCGAGGTTGGCGTGGGCCGCATCGTGGTCGACTCCTTCGACGAGATCCATCGCCTTCAGCGAGTAGCAGCTGGACGCCGGCCTGCCGTGCTGGCGAGGATCACTCCAGGCGTGGAGGCGCACACCCACGAGTACGTCAGGACGGGTCAGGAGGACTCGAAGTTCGGCTTCGGGTTGAGCTCCGGTGCGGCCACCGAAGCCGTGGAACGCCTGCGGGCGTCGAGCGCGGTGGAGCTGGTCGGCATACACGCGCACATCGGAAGCCAGGTCTTCGTGGTCGAGTCGTTTGTGAAGGCGGTCGAGGTGCTGGCCGGTTTCTTCATCCCCCTCCGGCTGCCGGAGCTCTGCGTGGGTGGCGGGCTCGGTGTTGCCTACGTCGAGGGCGAGTCGGCGCCGAGCATCACCGAATGGGCGGCCGCCGTCCACACCGCCTGCGATCGGTCCGGCATCCCCCCGAGCACGCGTATCACGGCGGAGCCCGGCCGGGCCGTGGTCGCAGCGGGCGCCCTCACCGTGTACCGAGTCGGCACGATCAAGCCCCTGCCCGGTCTGCGCACATACGTCTCGGTCGACGGCGGCATGAGCGACAACCCGAGGCCCGTGCTGTACGGCAGCGGTTACGAGGCCTTTCTGCCCCGCGCCACCACGGTCGAGCGGGCCCGCACCGTCACGATCGTCGGCAAGCATTGCGAGTCGGGAGACGTGCTCGTCCGGGACGCCAGGGTCCCGGACGATCTCGCTGTCGGTGACCTCCTGGCGACGCCGGTCACCGGTGCCTACGGGCACTCCATGGCATCCAATTACAACAAGGTGCCCCGCCCGCCAGTGGTCTTCGTGGCCGATGGGCAGGCCCGGGTGGTGGTGCGCCGGGAGAGCTGCGCCGACCTCGCCCGGCTCGACGTCTGAGCTGCGGGCCCTCCCCACCGCGGATCGGCCCAGGTCCGGGAGGTAGCGTGGCGTCCATGACCATGACGCCGGTAAAGGTCGGCGTGCTCGGTTGCGGCAACGTCGGTGGCGCGCTGGTCCAGCTGCTCGCCACGGAGGCTGATGCCATCACCGCCAGCACCGGCGTCCGTCTGCAGGTGGAGCGGGTGGCGGTACGCAGCCTCGACAAGCCCAGGCCGCCCGAGCTGAGCGCTGATCGTCTGACCCGGGACGCCGCCGCCGTGGTGAACGATCCCGACATCGACGTGGTCGTGGAGTTGATCGGAGGGATCGAGCCCGCCGGCAGCCTGATCATCGAGGCCCTCAAGGCCGGCAAGCCGGTCGTAACGGCCAACAAGGAGCTGCTCGCCAGCGCGGGGGGCCAGCTGTCGGAGGTGGCGGCCGCCGTCGGCCTCGACCTGTTGTACGAGGCGTCGGTGGCCGGTGCCATTCCCTTGATCCGTCCCCTGCGGGAGTCGCTGGCGGGCGAGCGCATCCAACGGGTCATGGGCATCGTGAACGGCACTACCAATTACATACTCACCCGCATGAGCGAGGACGGCGTCGACTACGCGGAGGCCCTGGCCGAGGCCCAGAGCCTCGGCTACGCCGAGGGCGACCCGACCGCCGACGTGGAGGGGTACGACGCCAGCGCCAAGGCGGCCATCCTGGCCAGCATCGCCTTCGGCCAGGACGTGGTCACCGGCGATGTGTACCGGGAGGGGATCACCGCCGTCACCCCGCCGGACATCGCCTTCGCCGGCCAGCTCGGCTACGAGATCAAGCTCCTGGCCGTGGCCGAGCGGGTGGACGAAGCCGGCGTCGGCGGCAGTGGCGCATCGACCGACGGCCAGCCGTCCATCGCCGTCCGGGTCCATCCGGCGATGGTTCCGCGCACGCATCCCCTCGCCTCGGTGCGCGACTCGTTCAACGCCGTGTTCATCGAGGGCGAGGCCGTCGGCGAGCTCATGCTGTATGGCCGAGGCGCCGGCGGTCGGCCGACGGCGAGCGCCGTGCTCGGCGATCTCATCGACGCCGCCCACAACCTGCGGGCCGGCGGCGGTGGGCGCGTGACCGTGCGGTCGCGGGCCCACGTGGACCCCGTCGATCAGCTGCGCTCGCAGTACTACATCAGCATCGACGTGCTGGATCGTCCCGGCGTGCTCGCCACCGTGGCGGCGGTCTTCGGTGAGCACCGGGTCTCGATCCGCTCGATGGAGCAGGTTGGACTCGGCGACGAGGCCCGCCTCGTGTTCATCACGCACACGGCCGTGGAGCGCGACGTTCAGGCGACTCTCGACGGGCTGGCCCGACTCGATGCCGTCGAGCGGGTCCGCGGCCTGCTCCGGGTCGTCGGAGCGGAGCTCGGGGCGGAGTAGATGCGCCATCCCGATCGAGGGCCATCTGCCCCCGGCTGGCGGGGGGTGATCGAGGAGTACCGCGAGTTCCTGCCCGTGACAGTCGCCACGCCGGTGGTGACGTTGGCCGAGGGCGGCACGCCGCTTCTGCCCGCACCACGCCTGTCCGAACGGGTCGGAGCGCGGGTGCTGCTGAAGGTGGAAGGAGCCAACCCGACGGGGTCCTTCAAGGACCGTGGCATGACGGTGGCGATCTCCAAGGCCGTGGAGTCAGGGGCCAAGGCGGTCGTGTGCGCGTCCACCGGCAACACCTCGGCATCGGCGGCGGCCTACGCGGCGCGTGCCGGCCTCACCTGCGCGGTGCTGATCCCAGAGGGCCACATCGCGCTGGGCAAGCTGGCGCAAGCCCTTGTCCACGGGGCCAGAGTCCTCCAGGTGCCCGCCAACTTCGACGAAGCACTGTCGATCGTTCGCCAGCTCGGCGAGCGGGCGCCGGTCGTCGTCGTCAATTCGGTCAATCAGCACCGGATCGAGGGTCAGAAGACTGCGGCGTTCGAGGTGATCGACGCGCTGGGTGACGCCCCCGACGTCCACTGCATCCCGGTGGGCAACGCGGGGAACATCACGGCATACTGGAAGGGCTACTGCGAGTACCGCGCCGCTGGCCGATCCACCCGTGTGCCCCGCATGCTCGGGTTCCAGGCTGCGGGCGCGGCCCCCATCGTCGAAGGTCACCCCATCGAGTTCCCGGAGACCGTGGCGACCGCCATCCGGATCGGAAAGCCAGCCTCGTGGTATTCGGCCACGGCAGCGGCGTCGGAGTCCGGTGGCGGGATCCACGCCGTGACCGACGAGCAGATCCTCGAGGCCTACCGGTTCCTCGCCGCAGCCGAGTCGGTGTTCTGTGAGCCGGCGTCGGCGGCCGCGGTCGCCGGTCTCCTGCAGACCGGCGCCCCACCGGGGTCGACCGTCGTCTGCATCCTGACCGGACACGGCCTCAAGGATCCCGACATCGCCATCAGCCAGATCACGGTGCCCACGCCCGTTGACGCTGACCTGGCCGCGGTGCTCGTGGAGCTGGGTCTGTAGGACCCGCGGGAGCGCTCCGCCCCAGGCCAGGGGCAGTGGGTATGTTGCCCGGTGGGCCAATCGCGGCTATGCTGTGCGCACTGTCGGTTGCTGCTTTGGAATGCGGCGCCACCTCGAGACGTTCTCGCAGATGGACGCCTGGGAGGCTGCGACAGGGGGAAACCTTCTGTAAGCGAGGTTGTTTCGAGGTCTCCGTTCTCCTCGGACTCTTTCCTGCCCTTCCGTTCCCACCGGTAATGGCGAACGAGGCGACGCGGTGCGTCACCGGATCGAGGCAGGAACCCGCAGGTCCCCCCGTCCACAACCATCACTGCACAAACAAGCGAGGTGCTCGATGAGTGGAGAGCAACAGCTCGAGCGCTCGGTCCTGGAGCGCAAGGAACGCGACGAGCTCCACGCGATCGCCGAGGCAATGTCGTTGAAGACCGGTTCCAGAGCCAAGAAGGCCGACATCATCGACCAGATCCTTCGGGCGACCGGTGTCGAGGTGGCATCGAGTGGCGAAGGTGCCGCTGGCGACGGACCGCAGGCAGTCGGCCGGGCTGCCAGCGAGAGCGGGCCGAGTCAGACCGCGTCGCGCCCGGCGAGATCCACGAAGTCGCGGGGTGAGGGCGCCAACGGCCGGTCCAGCGAGGCGGCCAGCGACAGGGTCGAGGCCAGCGGCGACTTCGCCCTGGAGGCGACCGACGCCGAGGGGCCGCACGCCGACGGGGTGGGTGCCGACGGCAGCCAGCCGGAGGACGGCTCGGCGAGAGGGAGGGCCGCGGTCGTGGCCACCGCCGCCGGCGAGAGCGACCAGGCCGCTCAGGCCGGAGAACAGACCGGAGGCGTGGCCAAGGGCGCAGCCTCCAGAGATGCCGCCCCACCGGTGGAGCCCGGTGAGGAAGGCGACCAGGCGACGGGGCCAGATCGTCCCGGTACGACGGGCACGGAGCCCGCTGCCGGAGACGGGGACGCCGGGGGCCAGCGGGGCACGGCGGCCGGAGCGCCGCGGAACCAGCGGCAGGGCGGTAGCGCCAACGGCCGGGGTGGCCAGGCGGGCACCGCCAACCCCTCCGGCCAGCACGACTCGACGGCCGAGCCCGGCAATCGTCGCAGTCGTCGGCGCCGCGGCCGCGATCGGGACCGGGATCGGGATCGGGACCGGGATCGGGACCGGGACCGTGGTGATCGGGACCTCCAGGGACAGCAGGGGGCGCAGGAGGGTCAGTTCCAGGGTGAGCCCGTACCGGTGAGGGGGCTGCTCGACCTGCGGGACGAGGGCTTCGGGTTCCTGCGGACCAACGGGTTCCTGCCCAGCCCGAAGGACGTCTACGTCTCGATCAGCCAGGTGCGCCGCTTCGCGTTACGCAAGGGCGATTACGTCGAGGGGACGAGTCGGCCCGCCGCCAGCAGTGAGAAGTACCCCGCTCTGTTGCGCATTGACTCGGTGAGCAACATGAGCCCGGACGAGGCTCGTGAGCGTCCGCGCTTCGAGGACCTCACGCCGCTGTTCCCCGACTCCCGGTTCAACCTCGAGGTGCCGGGCGACTCCGCCAACATGACCGCGCGCATCGTGGATCTGCTCTCACCGGTGGGGAAGGGCCAGCGAGGTCTCATCGTGTCGCCGCCGAAGGCGGGCAAGACGACGGTACTCAAGCAGATCGCCCATTCCGTCGAGGCCAACCACCCCGAGGTGCACCTGATGGTGCTGCTGGTGGACGAGCGGCCCGAGGAAGTCACCGACATGAAGCGGTCCGTGAAGGGTGAGGTCGTGGCCTCCACCTTCGACCGTCCGTCGGACGAGCACACCCTCGTGTCGGAGCTCGCCATCGAGCGGGCCAAGCGCCTGGTCGAGCGGGGCACCGACGTGGTGATCATCCTCGACGGCATCACCCGCATGGCTCGGGCCTACAACCTGGCCCAGCCCGCCACGGGACGGATCATGTCGGGTGGTGTCGATTCCGGGGCCCTGTACCCACCGAAGAAGTTCTTCGGCTCGGCCCGCAACATCGAAGAGGGTGGATCGCTCACCATCCTTGCCACCGCGCTAGTCGAGACCGGGTCCCGCATGGACGAGGTGATCTTCGAGGAATTCAAGGGCACGGGCAACATGGAGCTCCGCCTCGATCGCAAGCTGGCCGAGCGCCGGATCTACCCCGCCATCGACGTCAACGCCAGCTCCACGAGACACGAGGAGCTGCTGTTCGATCGTTCGCAGCTCCAACAGGTGTGGAAGCTGCGCCGGGTCCTCAACGCGCTCGGCAACGAGGGGAGCGCCGCCGCTGGGCTCGAGCTGCTGATGGACAAGGTCAGGACGACGAAGAGCAATGAGGAGTTCCTGGCCGACATCGCCAAGGGACCCAACCCGCCGGCCTGACTTCCTGCCGGGTCTTGCCGGTCGCACCCGTACACTGGAGCCACCATGAAGACTGACATTCATCCCGAGTACGTCGAGGCCACCGTCAGGTGCTCGTGCGGGAACTCCTTCACCACCCGATCGACGAAGCCCGAACTGCACGTCGAGCTGTGCAACGTCTGCCATCCCTTCTATACCGGCCGGCAGAAGCTGGTGGACACCGGCGGTCGGGTGGAGCGGTTCGAGCGGCGCTACGGCCGTCGCCCGGGCGCCAAGCAGGGCCAAGCGAAGGCGCGGTCCTGACGCGTCCCCGTCGGCGCCCCGCCAGACCGTAACCTGACTCCGTGCTGGAACGCCTGGCCGCCCTGGAGGCGGAGTACGAGCAGGTGCTGTCCCGCTTGGCCGATCCCAGCATCGTCTCCGACCAGCAGGCGCTGAAGGACACCGCCCGCCGGCACAAGGAGCTGGAGGCTGTCGTCGGGGCCTACCGCGACCTCCAGGGCGCCACCGCCGACCTCGAGGCGGCGAGGGAAATGTTTCACGAGGCCGGGGGCGAGGAGCGGGAGGACGCCAGGGCCGAGGTGGACGAGGCCGAGTCCAAGGTGGCCAGGATCGAGGAGGAGCTGCGGCTCCTGCTGCTGCCGAGCGATCCCTACGACGGCAAGGACGTCATCGTCGAGATCCGAGGTGCCGAAGGCGGCGAGGAGGCCAACCTGTTCGCCAAGGATCTGGCCGACATGTACGCCCGCTACGCGGAGCGCATGGGCTGGCAGGTCGAGGTGCTGGCGTCGGATCCGTCCGAGCGCGGAGGCTACAACGAGATCACCTTCCAGGTGAGGGGCCACGAAGCCTGGAGCCACCTCAAGCACGAGGGTGGGCCCCACCGGGTCCAGCGGGTGCCGGTCACCGAGTCGCAGGGTCGCATCCACACCTCCTCGGCCACCGTGACCGTGCTGCCCGAGGCCGAGGAGGTCGACATCAAGATCGACCCCAACGAGCTGAAAGTCGACGTCTACCGATCGACCGGGCCCGGTGGTCAATCCGTCAACACGACCGACTCCGCCGTGCGGGTGACCCACCTGCCCACGGGCATCGTGGTGTCGATGCAGGACGAGAAGAGCCAGATCCAGAACCGGGCCAAGGCCATGCGGGTGCTGCGGGCCCGCTTGCTCAAGGCCGAGCAGGACCGTCAGGCCGCCGAGCTCTCCGAGCAGCGGCGGAGCCAGGTGGGCGGCGGGGGCCGGTCCGAGAAGGTCCGCACGTACAACTTCCGGGAGAACCGGGTCACCGATCACCGCGTCAACCTGACCCTCCACAAGCTGGACCGGATCCTGATGGGCGAGCTCGAGGAGCTGACCGACGCCCTGCGGGCCGACGAGCGGGAGCGACAGCTGCGAGGCGACGCCTGAGCGCCCGTGGCACCTGGCGGGATCTGCTGGAACGAGCTCGGCGTCGCCTCGACTCCGACATAGACGGACGCCGCATCCTCGAGGAAGCATCCGGGTTCGAGGGCGCGGAATGGGCCTTGGGGCTCGACGAGCCCGCTCCGCCACGCGCTGCTGCGGACTTCGACGGCATGGTCGTCCGGCGCGAGTCGGGTGAGCCCCTGCAGTACGTCGTGGGCCGATGGGGTTTCCGCTCGCTCGACCTGATGCTCGACGCCCGGGTGCTCATCCCCCGCCCCGAGACCGAGCAGGTGGTCGAGGTGGCCATGGAGGAGCTCGCCCGGGCCCTCGGGGGGCCCGAGGGGATCCGGCGTGATCCGGGGCCGGCAGCCGCCGACCTCGGTACGGGGTCGGGCGCCATCGCCTTGGCCCTGGCGGCCGAGGTGCCGGGGCTGGAGGTGTGGGGGACCGACAGCTCCGAGGGGGCGCTGGCGGTGGCCAGGGCCAACCTCGCCGGCCTGGCCGGCATGGCCGCCACGCGGGTCCGGCTGGCTCGGGGCTCGTGGTATTCCGCCCTTCCGCAGCAGCTGCGGGGACGCCTGTCGCTGGTGGTGTCGAACCCGCCCTACGTGTCCGAGGCCGAGGTCGCCCAGCTCCCTGCCGAAGTGGCGGACTGGGAACCCCGGGAGGCCCTCGTGGCCGGGCCCTCGGGACTGGAGGCGGTGGGCGCCGTCCTCGCCGAGGCCCCCGAGTGGCTGGGGCCGGGGGGTGCGGCGGTGATCGAGATCGCTCCCCACCACGAAGCGGCGGCCACGTCCATGGCTCGGGCCGCCGGCTTCGCCGACGTGCATGTCCGTGCCGATCTGTCGGGCCGGTCGCGGGCGGTGATCGGTAGGCTCGCCTAGGTGCCTGTCCTGGCTGCCCTGGGCTCACCTCCGCCGGAGGCGTCGCTCGTCGCTGCGCTCCAGGCCTTCGACAATGGCCTGGTGGTGGCCCTACCCACTGACACGGTCTACGGGCTGGCCGTCGATCCCTTCCGTCCGAGCGCCGCCGATCGGCTCTTCGCCCTGAAGCGCCGCCCGCGCACCGTCGACCTTCCGCTTCTGGTGGCCAGCGCAGACCAGGTGCTGACCGTGGCCACTGGCGTGCCCAAGGTGGCCGAGCGGCTCATGGACCGCTTCTGGCCGGGTCCGCTCACGGTGGTCGTGCCCCGCCGGCCCGATCTGGAAGCCGACCTGGGCGACGACGAGGCCACGGTGGGGGTCCGTTGTCCCGACCACCCGGTTCCGCTGACGCTGTGCCGGCGCCACGGCCCGCTGGCGACCACCAGCGCCAACCTCCACGGTCAGCCCACCATGACCACGGCGACGGAGGTGGCGGCCGCGCTCGGGGACTCGGTGGAGGTGGTGCTCGACGCAGGCCCGTGTGCCGGACTGCCGTCGACCGTCGTCGACTGCACCGGTGAGGACCCCAAATGCCTGCGGGAGGGTCGGGTCCCCTGGACCGAGCTGGAGGCGGCGCTCTAGCAAGGGCGGCTTCCCGCCTGTGGGGCCTCAGCCGAGCTCGAGGGCTCCGCCGGAGCGGAGCACGGCCGGGCGCCCGCACTGCTCTTCGTGCGTCATGTCCTTGAGCAGGACCGGATCGGTCACGTTGCCCCACGCCCGGCGGCCGTCAGGCAGCAGGCAGGCCACGATCCCGAGGCTGGGCGATCCATCCCGCTCGTGCATCACCGTGTAGGACTCCACCCGTACCGGCCCTTCGTGGTCGGGCGCCGTCGATCGGCGCGGCAGGGCGTCGACGTCCGCCTGGGGCGAGCCCCGACGAAAGCCACCCGACATCGGCGTCGTGGAGTACACGCCCATCGCGTGCTTGGTGGCGAACCATCCAAGGGCGGTGACCAGGCCGTGCGAGCCAGGGGTGGCCCGCAGTCGCACCACCATGGCGGCGATGGCGTGCGTGGCGTAGTTGTTGCCCGGCCCGCCGGCGAAGGTGAGCCCGCCGGTGACGGTCAGCGGGCGACCAGGCTCGTCCAGGCCGAGACCCAGCTCGGCGGCCGCGATCTGCACGGCCGACGGAAAGCAGGAGTACAGGTCCACGTGCGCGATGTCGTCGATCCCGATCCCGGCGAGGTCCAGGACGGTCCGTCCGGCCAGTCGGATGGCGGGGGAGGAGTGGAGATCGGCCCGCTCGGAGACGAACCAGTGGTCCTCGGCCTCCGACCCGCTCCACACGAACACCCAGCGATCCGGCGGGACCCCGGCGGCGCGGGCCGCCTCGACGGAGCACAGCACGAGCGCCGCGGCCTGGTCGGTCTGGATGTTGGCGTTCATCAGCTTGGGGTACGGAAAGCCGATCATGCGGTTGTTGGACGACGGCGTGCGGATCTCCTCGGCGCTGCGCTCGGTCGGGGACCAGGCGTAGGGGTTGCGGGCGGCGACGGCCGAGAATCGCGACCACAGCTGCGACACCCTGACCTGGTGCTCGTCGACCCCTTCACCCGCGGCGGCCCGGAGGGCATTCTCGAAGACGGGGTACACCTGGACGGGCAGGGCCAGGGATCGGGCCGCCTCGGCGTCGCTGACGCCCGGCCGGTCGTGGCCGACCTGACGGGGCCCCGGGGTGTCGGGGGCCTGCTGGGCCCACGACAACCGCAGACGTGAGCCCTCGGGACCAGCCTGCCGAGCCAGGAGTCGAGTCTGGATGGCCTCGGCCCCGGCGACCAGGGCGACGTCCATGCGGCCGGCGGCGATGGCCTCAGCGGCGTCGTTGACCAGGAGCTGCGGACCGTTGCCGCCGGGCACCGAGCGCACCGTCTCGCCCGGGTCGGCGCCGAGGGCGGAAGCGATCGCCGCCGCCGGGTTGGGGTAGTGCCAGGAGAGGGTGTCCACCACTCGAACGCTGTCAGCGGCCCGCAGCAGCCGGTCCCCGGTGCCGCTGTCCTCGCCCGCCGAGCGCAGGGCATCTGCCATCATCGTCGCCGGATCGGGGAAGGAGGCCAGGTCCGAAGCTTCGTCGGGCCGGCGAAGGCTCTGGCCCACCCCGACGATGACAGGGGCGCGAGGGTCAGGATTCACGGCGGGGCGGACCTCCTGGTGACGCAGCGGCGGCGGGCCGCCGGGCAACCGTAGCCGTCGCAGGGGCGCCGGTACACTGCCAGGATCGACGTCCTCCTGGTCTGCACGGCGAACATCTGTCGATCTCCAATGGCCGAGGGCCTGCTCCGCCACCGACTGGAGGGCCTTGGCATCGAGGCGCGCATCCGATCGGCCGGTGTGCTCGACACCGGGTCGCCAGCGGCGCCCGAAGCCGTGGCGGCGCTGCGGGCGCGCGGCATCGACATCTCGGCCCATCGGAGCCGGCGACTGTCGGGTCCGCTCGTGGCCGGCGCCGACCTCGTCCTGGGCATGGCCCGACAGCACGTCCGTGAGGTCGCGCTGATCGACCCAGCGGCCTGGCCCCACTCGTTCACCCTCAAGGAGCTCGTTCGCCGCGGCGAGCCTGCCGGCCCATGGGCGGCCGGCCAGTCGCTGGACGAATGGCTGGCCAAGGTGGCCGCCGATCGCACGCACGCGGAGATGCTGGGCTCGTCACGCGCCGATGACGTCGCCGACCCGATCGGCGGCCCGCGGTCGGGTTTCGAGGCCACGGCAGCGGAGCTCTCCGAGCTGGTCACAGGGCTCGCTGCCCTGCTGCGAGCGGGAGCCTGATGGGAGAAGCTCGGGGGGCGCGCGGCGCGGTCGAGGACCACGAGCTCGAGCAGCTGCTCGCGCGCGAGCTCGAGCGGCAGCAGACGACGCTCCAGCTCATCGCGTCGGAGAACTTCGCTTCCCCGGCAGTGCTGGCGGCGACCGGTTCGGTCCTCACCAACAAGTACTCGGAGGGGTACCCGCACAAGCGGTACTACGGAGGCAATCGTGTCGTCGACGAGGTCGAGGACCTCGCTCGCGACCGGGTCACGCGTCTGTTCGCCGCGGACCACGCCAACGTCCAGCCTCACTCGGGGGCCAGCGCCAACGACGCCGCCTACATGGCCCTGTTGGAGCCGGGGGACACGGTGCTGGCCATGCGGCTCGACCAGGGCGGCCACCTCACCCACGGGTCGCCTGTCAACTTCAGCGGGCAGCGCTACCGCTTCGTCGCTTACGGCGTGACACCCGCCCGGCCGGACGGGTCGGGTGAGCGCATCGACCTCGACCAGGTGGCCGAGCTGGCCCGGGCCGAGCGGCCCAAGCTCATCGTGGCCGGGGCCACCGCCTACCCGCGAACCATCGACCCGGAGCCCTTCCGCTCGATCGCCGACGAGGTCGGCGCCCGCTTCCTCTGCGACGCCGCCCATCCCGCCGGGCTCATCGCCGCTGGCGTGCACCCAAACCCGTCGCCGCTTGCCGACGTGGTCACCTTCACCACCCACAAGACCCTCCGGGGGCCCCGAGGGGGGGCGATCCTGTGCCGAGGCGAGCTGGCGGCGGACATCGACCGTGCCGTCTTCCCGGGCCTGCAGGGTGGGCCCCTCGAGCACGTGATCGCGGCCAAGGCGGTGGCCTTCCACGAGGCCGCCCAGCCTTCGTTCCGCGCCTACGAGGCCCAGGTCGTCGCCAACTCTCGGGCGCTGGCCCAGGCCCTGGACGGAGAGGGGTTCCGGCTGGTTTCCGGGGGTACGGATAACC
>DATBBR010000120.1 GCA_036270875.1 Acidimicrobiales bacterium | reverse complement strand
GCGTCATGACACTCATGTCAGGTTCCGCGGGGTAACGTCGGGACATGCCTGGACCGGACGGAGCAGCGAGCTACGATCCGGCGGCCGTCCGCGCCAAGTACCTCGCCGAGCGCGACAAGCGGATGGTCCCCGGTCGCTCTGACATCCGCGATCTGCGGACGGACCAGCACTTCGCTCGCTACCGCGAGGACCCCTTCACACCGCTCATCGAGCGCGACCCGGTCGCCGACGAGGTCGATGTCGTGATCGTGGGGGGCGGGATCGCAGGAGTCGTCGCCGGCGCCCAGCTCCGCAAGGCCGGCATCGAGCGGATTCGCATCGTCGACGGGGCGGGCGGTATCGGGGGCACCTGGTACTGGAACCGATACCCGGGCGTGATGTGCGACGTCGAGTCGTACACCTACATCCCCATGCTCGAGGAGCTCGACTACATCCCCACCCAGCGCTACGCCTTCGGCGACGAGATCCGGGGCTGCCTCGAGAGGATCGCCGAGCGGTTCGACCTCGTGTCCGACGCCCTGTTCCATACCGAGGTGACCAGCGCCGACTGGGACGAGGACGCGGCCCGTTGGCGAATCCGCACCGACCGCGGCGACGAGGTCAGCTGCCGCTGGTACGTGCTGGCCGTCGGGATCCTCAACCTCATGAAGCTGCCGGCCATCCCCGGCATGGAGGACTTCGCCGGGCGTTCCTTCCACACGGCGCGTTGGGACTACGAGTACACCAGCGGCGGGGCGCACGGGCCCCTCGCCGGCCTGGCGGACAAGGCCGTCGCTCTCATCGGCGTCGGGGCGAGCGGCATCCAGTGCCTGCCGCCGCTCGCCGAGTCGGCGAAGCACGTCTTCGTGTTCCAGCGCACGCCGTCGGCCGTCGGCGTGCGAGGCAACCGGCCCACCGATCCCAACTTCGGCCACGGGCTCGAGCCGGGCTGGCAGCGCGCCCGAATGGACAACTTCCAGGCGATCATGCTGGGCCGGCCGGTCGAGGTCGACCAGGTCGACGACGGGTGGACGCACCACTGGGCTCCCGTTCACCACCCCCCGCGAGCGAAGGGCATGACGACGGCTGAGTACCTGCGCAGCGGCGAGGAGGTTGACTACGCGGTCATGGAGACGCACAGGCGCCGGATCGAGGCGCTGGTGGCGGACCCGGCCAAGGCTGACATCCTCAAGCCGTACTACCGTTACCTCTGCAAGCGGCCGTGCTTTCACGACGAGTACCTGCAGGCGTTCAACCACCCCAACGTCACGCCGATCGACTGTCCCGCCGGGGTCGAGCGGATCACCGAGCACGGCCCGGTCGTACGCGGGAAGCAGTACGAGGTCGACTGCATCATCTACGGCACCGGCTTCGAGCCCGAGCTCACCCCGCTGCCTCGTCGGGCCGGCCACGAGATCTCCGGTCGAGGCGGTGTCACTCTCGCCAGGAAGTGGGGCGACGGTCCCGCCAGCCTGTTCGGAATGATGAGCCGTGGGTTCCCGAACATGTTCGTCATGCCGGCACCGGGGCAGCAGGCGGTGGTGACGGTGAACTACACGCAGGTGGCCGTGCTCGGGGCTGAGTTCATCGGCGGCGCCATTGGACTGCTCGAGCAGCGGGGCGTAGAGGTGTTCGACGTGAGCCCCGAGGCCGAGGAGGCGTGGACGCAGAAGGTCATCGACTCCTTCGTCGACCCGAGCATCATCATGTCCGCCTGCACGCCTTCGCGCCTCAACAACGAGGGCCACCCCGAGACGATCAACCCCCGCAGTGGCAACTACGGCCGCGGGTTTGGCGACTGGTTCGGCTACCGCGAGCTGCTCGAGCAGTGGCTCGAGGCGGGAGTCTTCGAGGGCCTCGAGATCGAGGTCCGATCGACGCTGTCGTGAGCTCACGTCAGCGGGTCGCCGTCGTGACCGGCGGAGGAGGCGGGATCGGAGCGGCGATCGCCGAGGAGCTCGGCCGTGACGGTTGCTTCGTGGTCACCGTCGACCCCCTGGTGACCCTCGACGGCTCCGAGCGGCTGCAGGAGCCGGAGGAGAGCACCGCCGGTCGCATCGTGGCGGCGGGGGGCTCGGCCCGGGCCTCGTCGGTATCGGTGACCGACGGCGAGGCGGTCCGCGGCCTGTTCAACGAGCTGGCCGACGAGCATGGCGGCCTCGACGCCGTCATCAACGTCGCCGGCATCACCCGCCAAACCGGCTTCGCCCACGGGGCCGAGCAGGATTGGCTCGCGGTGCTCGCCGTGCACCTCGGGGGCTACCTCAATGTGCTCGACGCCGCGCTGCCGCTCATGGCGGCGGCCGGGCACGGCCGCGTCCTCGGCGTCACCTCCGGCTCGGGGTGGCGGGCCGCCGACGCCGGCGCGTACAGCTGCGCCAAGCGAGCGGTCGCCGCCCTCACCTGGCAGCTGGGCCGCCAGGCGCCGCCGGGGGTGACTGTCAACGCGATGTCGCCCATCGCGGCCACCCGAATGGTCGCCGCCGCCGTCGAGCGCGCTCGTCAGGCGGGCACAACGGGAGGCGGCCGGGGATTCTCTCTTTTCGAATCGATGCCGGGCCCCGAGCACCTTGGGCCGCTCGGCGCACACCTCGTCGGTGACGGATTCGGATGGTGCACCGGCCGGGTTCTCTTTGCGGGCGGCTCGGAGGTGGCGGTGATCGACGAGCCCCACCTCCTCGAGGTGGTGCGGAGCGAGGACGTGGTCTCCCTCGCCCGGTTGCTCGAGGCGGTCATCCCTCGCGCCTTCGCCACCGCGGAGACCAGCCAGGCGAGTGACGGCGGCGGCAACCCCCGCTTCGGGCAGATCTTCGACGAACCGGCCCCCGCCGAGCTCGCATCGGCTCAGGTGCGATCCTGCGCGGTCGTTACGGACCGCCCGCTGTTGTCCGCTTCCCTCACCGCCGCGCTCGAAGCCCGGGGCGTCACCTGCCACCGCGTCGAGGTTGCCCACGACTTCCGGAACGCCGTGGACGCGCTGAGCTCCGTCGCCGAAGCCGCTGGACCGATCGACGCGATCGTCGTCGCGCCCGCCGCTCCTCAAGGGAGGGACAGCGCGACAGAGGGCTGGATGCAGGTGCTCGCCGAGCACCGCGGGATCGTCCAGCAGATCCATACCGATGCCGGATGGGCCCGGGCGGCCTCCGATTACGCCGCCGGCAGTGCCCGCGGCCCAGTCCGGCTGGTGACTCTTACCGACGCCGCCACCGCAGGAGGCCGCAGTCGGGCCCAGGCCTCGGCGCAGCTCGCGCGAGCTGCCGTGGGTTCGACGCAGGGCCGCGTCACGGCATTCGCCGCGAGCCTTGAGGCTTCCGAGGCGGCAGCCGGCCAACCGGTCGGCGAGCTCGTTGCCCACCTGCTCGGCACTCCCGATGCAGGGGCTCTCGCCGGTGCGGAGCTGGCGGTCGGCGAGGGCTGGCTCGGACTTCGCAGTCACCCCCGACCGATCGGCAGCATCACCTACGGGGGTCCCGCCGTCCCCGGTTGGCTCGACACCGCCCTCCGCGAGGTCGTCGGTGCCACCAGGGAGCCCCCGCGCATGGAGGCCTGATGACCGACAAGCCCACTCGTGTCGTCGACGCTCACGTGCACCTCTGGGACCCCGACCGCTCCGACTGGTACCCATACCTCGGGCGCCCTCAGGGACAAGGCGCGGGTGATGCCTCCAGGATGTGCCGCCGCTTCGATGTCGATACCTATCAGGCCGAGACAGCCAGTTGGAACGTCGAGAAGTTCATCAATGTCGCCGCCGCGACCGGTCGTAGCTCGATCGAGGAGACCATCGAGCTCGACGCCAATGCCCAGGCCAGGGGCGGTCCCGATGCCATCGTCGGCGGCCTCCCGCCGACCGCCACGGTGGGTGAGGCCGTCGAGCTCCTCGACCGGCAGATGACTGCTCCACGGTTCCGTGGGGTCCGCCCGATGGGTGGCCTCGAGACGCCGGTCCCCGACACCGGAGTGCTCCATGCCCTGCAGGAACGCGACCTGCTGTTCGAGCTGATGACCCATCCAGATCAGCTTCAAACGGCAGCGGCGCAGCTCGCCAGCTTCGATGACCTGATCGTTGTCGTGGAGCACACCGGATGGCCTCGCTCGAATTCCGAGGACGAGCGCGCCCTCTGGCGGGCAGGCATCGACGCGCTGGCCGGCCTGGGCGACAACGTAGTGTGCAAGTTGTCGGGACTCGCGATGCCCTTCGGGTCGATGCGCGCCGCCGTCCTCGCGCCGTGGCTCGAGCACGCCATCGAGGCCTTCGGCGTCGACCGGTGCATGTTCGCCAGCAACTTCCCCGTTGACTCGATGTTCGGCACATTCGACGATCTCTACGCCGCGTTCAGCACCGTGACTGTGGGCCTCGATGCCGAATCCCGTGAGAGGCTCTTTGCCAAGAACGCAGAGCGCGTCTACCGCTGTTAGGGAGCACCCGCGGCCAGGATCGGGGGGCTCCAGAGTGGCCTCCTCTGCAACGGCATCGATACTGCAAATCCAGCCAGGCGATGGGGCGACTACTCGGGCGCCGCGATCGATCCCGCGAACCCGGCTGCCGTGGGGTAGCAGCGGAGTTCGGGGGCGGCAATGCCGGCTACGGTCCGGGCACCAACAGGGCCACTCAGCTCAGCCAGGTCAGCATCGCCCCACCGCCCTCACCGATCGGGGCACCCGTGGTGGCGTCCCCACAGCTCGGAGTTCCCAACCAGACCGACGTGTGCGTCGTGGCCAACGGCGGTGCCACTCAGGTCTCCTGGGTCGACGGCGCCGGTGGCTGGAACGGACCGATGTCGATCTGACCGCGCCGCAGGCCATTGGGACGCCTCCCAGTGCGAGGCGGGCCACGCGGTCCGGATTAGAATCCGGTCTTCTCCGCGATGGTCCCGCCGGGGCCAGCCGGCTGGCCGGGCGCCTGAGCCACTGGCTCGGGACGTCCGTGGTCCGTTGAGAACGCGTCACTTATGGGGTGGGAAAGCATGGAGTCTGGCAATGCGTCCGGGCACGAGGATCTCGACGCCGCCGTCGAGAAGTTTCTGGGCGAGGCCTACGAGGTCGCCCAGTCGCCGATCTCTGCGTTCAACGACGCCGCCGTGGCAGTGGCGGCCAAAGCTGACCGAGACCGACGGGTCATCGAGCGGGCCCGCCGGGTGGTCCAGGGCCGGCTGCAGAACGACCCCGACCATCTGACGAAGCAGGTGTCGGCACTGTTGCGGCGGGCCCTCGAGCTCGGCGAGTGGAACTGGGAGTGACGCTTCGGCGCCGAGGTTCGGTCATCACACCACGTGCACGGCCAGGTAGGTGAAGCTGAGACCGGACAGCAGGGCGGCGACGACCCAACCCGAGACCCGCAGCCATCGGCTCACCGGCCGCCCGACCATGACCTGCTCGTCGCCGGCGACGCGCAGGAGGAACACGAGGCTCACTGGTGTCCCCAGGCCGCCAGCGATGCTGGCCACGAAGAGGATCTGTATCGGCGATATCCCCACCAGCGAGATGGCCGCTCCGAGGGCGATCGAGGCCCCGAGCACGGCGTAGAACCGCCCGGCCTTTGTGATCCGCTCGGACAGTCCGGTCCGCCAGTCGAAGGAGTCGCCGACGACATGGGCCGTGGTCGCCATGAGCACCGGCAGCGCCACAACGGCGGAGGCCAGCAGCCCGACACCGAACACGTAACGTGACGATGACCCGGCCAGGGGCTGAAGGGCCTGAGCCGCCTGGTCGGCGGTCTGGATGTGCACGTGGTGCTGGCCGAGGGTGGCCCCAGTGCCGACCAGGATGAACCAGAAGATGACCACCGCCAGGCCGATCCCGACGGCCGCTCCCATCCGCGCCGCCCCAAGCTGCTGGGAGTGCCGACCCTCCTCGGACTCCTCGATGCTCTGCCAGACGAAGACGTAGCTCGTGAGCGTCGTGCCAAGCAGAGCAAGCGCGCCGTCGACGTAGTCGTGGCTGAGGTTGAACGTGGGCACCACCGAGGCCCGCAGCACCGTTCCCCATCGAGGGTGGGCCAGAAAGGCCGAGACCACGTAGGCCACGAAGGCGAGCAGGACCCAGCGGAGGACGGCGACGACCTCGTCGTAGGACCCGACCACGAGCAGCCCCAGCAGCACCACACCAAGGGGTGCGACCAACCAGCTCCAGCCGATGTGGAAGATCAGCCCGAGCGCGGCCGCTCCTGCCTCGAGGTCGGCCGCGATGGTGAATACGCTGACCACCACGACCGAAGCCAGGAAGACGGCAACCAGGGGTCGCCGCCAGCGTCGGGCCACGACCTCCTGCAGCCCCGCCCCGGTCATCACCCCCACCTGCGCAGCGATGACCTGGATCACCACGAGCATGGGCAGAAGCAGGACGGCCAGCCACGACAGGGCGTAGGCCGTGGTCGCTCCGACCACCGCCAGAGTGCCGACCGTGGTGGGATCGTTGTCCGAGGCTCCGGCGATCAGCCCGGGACTGATCGATCGGACGAGGGCGCGTGGGCGGCCGATCACCGCGCCCGCAGACTACACGGCGCTCTCAGGCACTCGGCGGCTCAGGCGGCGTCGCTGGTCTTGCGATAACACACGAGCCTGGCCTCGACCCCGGCTGGCCTGACCCGGTCTCGGACGGTAGACGCCAGCACGTCGAGGGAGGCGTCGGTCATGTAGAGGTCGGCGCCCGCGCACCGCATCCGGGAGACCGGTCCGGCCCGGGCGACCGATCCGAAGCCCGCTGGTGAGTCCACCACCACGACCTGGGCATCCCGGAACGTGTGCTTCAGCGACCTGATCGCCCCTGGGCTGCACGGACGGCACAAGACGAGGTCGCTGTCGACGGGAGCAACACGAATGTCCAACACGTCGAAGTCAGGTCCGAGCGCCGTCGTCAGCGCCTCGAGCGCCGAAGGCGGCGGAGGGAAGGCCAAGACAACCCGGACGCGCCCGGACGCGCCGGCGGACCCGTTCGGGCTGGGGACCAACGCCGCTGACTTCATGCCGCCATTGTGAACGCCCCGCCTGTGGCCGGCCCGCGTCCCCGCTGAGTGTCACCTCGGAGACTGGCTGGAGGCTCGGAACAGCGCCCGGTCGAGGCGAGGGAGCTGAACGGCCCCTGCGGATCTCCTGGGAGGTGCTCAGCCGCAGAGCTGGCGCATCGCCTGCTCGATGGCGTGCTGTCGGGCGGCGAAGGCTTTGTCGGCAGCCTCACGGCCAGCACGCGACCTCTCCGCCTGGTCAACCTGCGCCTGCTGTTGGGCCAGCGTCTGGTGCTCGGCGCGCAGCACCGAGCAGCTGATGGACGTCGGCGGTGTCGTCGCTATCGTCGCCGGGACCCGGGTCGTCGACGTCGTGGGCGTCGTGGGCGACGTCGTCGAGGTCGCGGGAGGAAGCGTCGTGAGAGGGACGGACGGTGGCGGGGCAGTGCTCGAGGAAGGAGGGGCAGCCGCGGCCGTGGCGTGACCTCCTCCTCTGAACAGCAGCAGTGCGGCCACGGCGACCAGGAGAAGCGAGGCCACCAGGCCTCCGCCCACCAACAGCGCCCGCCGAGACGGCCGGGGATGCTGCTTGCCGACGCCACCAAGGTCGGGATAGGGCACGGTCGGCGGCTCGAACCCCACCGTCGAGGCGGGATCAGCGACCGCCCTGGACACGGCGCAAGCCATCTCCGCTGCGGAAGCGAAGCGATCGAGCGGTCTGGGAGCCAGGGCCCGCGAGACGACGGCGCCCAGGGCGGGTGACAGATCGGGACGGTAGATCTCCGGGGGCACGACGTCGCCCCGCTCGGCGGCCATCGCCAACCCCAGCGCGGTGTCGGCATCGAACGGAGGTCGACCCGTGAGCGCCTCGTAGAGCATGACCCCCACGGCCCAGAGGTCGGACGCCACGGACGCCTGCTCGCCCGCAGCCCGCTCGGGCGCCAGATAGCGCGGCGTCCCCATCACCTCACCCGTGGCCGTGAGATCCACATCGGCCGGGGCCGGGTCGAGGGCCTTGGCAATCCCGAAGTCGGTGACCTTCGCGGTGCCGTCCTCAGTCAACAGGATGTTCCCGGGCTTGATGTCGCGATGCACGATGCCGGCGCGGTGGGCGGCGTCCAGCGCGGCCAGCACCTGGATGACCAGTCGGACCGCCTCTTCCTGACCCATCGGAGGATCCATGAGCCGTCTGGCCAGGGTCCCGCCGTTCACCAGCTCCATGACGATGCAGGGACGACCCTCGTCTTCGCCGACGTCGTACACGGTGGCCACGTTGGGATGCGATAGGCGCGCCGCCGCCCGGGCCTCCGCCGACAGTCCCCTACGGCGCGCCGGATCGCCGGCGTACTGCGGCCTCAGTATCTTGACCGCCACCGAGCGACCCAGCCGGGTGTCGAGACCCTCGTAGACCTCGGCCATCCCTCCCCGCCCGATGCACGGCCCCACGAGGTATCGGTCGGCCACCGACCAGACCGCGGCGCCGGCAGAGAGGGTCTGGTCCCCGGTCATCGACCCCAGTCTGCACCACCCAGACGTCCGCCCAGTCCAACCGGGGCTGGCGAAACGAGGACGTCCTATGCTCGCCCCGTGCCGGAGGTCGCCCCTGTCGCCACGGTCCGGGCGGGGCGAGGCATGGTCTGCGCCGTCGACCACCTGGCGGCCGGTGCTGGCGGAGCAATGCTGCGCGCCGGGGGGACGGCGGCGGACGCGGCCGTCGCTGCCAGCGCCGTCCTCGCCGTCACCTCACAGCACTTGTGCGGTATGGGCGGCGACCTCCTCGCGGTGGTCCACCCGGGAAGCGGGCCCCCGTTGGCGCTGAACGCCTCCGGCCGGGCGGGATCGGGAGCCGACCCGGCGCGGCTGCGGGCCGAGGGTCATAAGCGAATGCCTCCGCTCGGCGACATTCGCTCGGTTCCCGTGCCCGGCTGCGTCGACGGCTGGCTGGCGCTGCACGAGCGGTTCGGTCGCATGGAGCTCGCTGCCGTGCTCGAGCCCGCCCGTTCCTATGCCGAGGAGGGCTTCCCGGCTTCGCCCACGCTGGCCGCCATGGCGCCGACGGTCGCGGACCTCCCCGAAGCGAGCGACTACTCCGGTCGCGGCCGTCTTCGAGCCGGGACGATCGTCCGGCGGCCGGGGGCGGCCAGCGCGCTGGCTGCCATCGCCAGGGACGGGCGTCGAGGCTTCTACGAGGGCGAGTTCGGCGCCGGGCTGCTGGCCCTCGGCGGCGGCGAGTACGTCGAGGCCGACCTGGCTCGGTGCCAGGCCGACTGGGCCCCCGCCCTCGAGCTGTCCGCCTGGGGCCACCGCCTCTGGACGGTTCCACCGAGCTCGCAGGGTTACCTCACCCTGGCCGCGGCCTGGATCGCCGAGGGCCTGGCGCTGCCCGGGGAACCGGACGACCCGCTCTGGGCCCATCTGCTCATCGAGGCGGCCCGCCAGGCCGCATTCGACCGCCCGGCCGTGCTGTACGAGGGCGCCGACGGCGCCGCGCTTCTGGCGCCGACGAGGTTGGCTCCCCGCCGGGCGGCCATCGACCCCGAGCACGCCGGGGTGATCGATCACCCGGCCGCCATCGGTGACACCATCGCGCTCTGCGCGGTGGACGAGGAGCGCCGCGGCGTGTCGCTGCTGCAATCCAACGCGGCCGGCTTCGGGTCCCTCCTGATCGTTCCGGGCGTCCGCATCTTCCTGCACGACCGAGGGTTGGGGTTCTCGCTGCAGCCCGGACATCCGGCCGAGTACGGACCGGGCCGGCGACCGCCCCACACGCTGTCGCCCACGCTGGTAACCGCACGGACGGGCGAGCTGCGCGCCGTGACCGGGACCATGGGAGGCGACAGCCAGCCCCAGATCCTCCTCCAGGTGCTGGCCCGTGCGCTCGCTGCCGGCCAGCCTCCGGGCGACAGCATCGCCGCCGGCCGTTGGGCGCTCGCACCCCCGGCCCAGGCCTCCGGGTCGTCGATCGGCTTCGAGACCTGGGACTGGGGCGGCCGCGTGGAGGTCAGGGTCGAGGGCCACGCTCCCTCGGGATGGGATGCGGGCCTGCGCCTCCGGGGACACTCGGTGGTCCGTGACGCGCCCTACGACGGCAGCTTCGGTCATGCCCACCTGATCGCCGTCCACGACAGTCATCTTGCGGGCGCCACCGACCCTCGACCTCGGTTCGGAGGCGTGTCGGCCTGGTAGGCGGAGCGGGGGTTGTCAGGCGATGAACCCTCAGTGAACGAGCAGGTCCGGGCCCCGGCCGCGGTGAAGAAGAGCCAAGTGCTGGGACGGCGGCCGGTGAGGATACGCACAGCAAGGATGAGCACGGCGGGGCGCCGGATGGCGCTCTCAGTCGCCCTCCTGGCGTCGAGCACGGCCGGGCTCGCCCTGGGAACGGCGGGGACGGCCCAGGCTGCTCCGCCTCCGAAGGAGGGGGTCCACGGGCTCAAACACGCCTTCGTGATCGTCCTGGAGAACGAGAACTTCACCAGCACGTGGGGGCCAAACAGCCCGGCCACGTACCTCAACAGCCTGGTTCCCCACGGTGCGTTTGCCACCAACTACTTCGGCGTGAGCCACGCCAGCGCGGACAACTACATCGCCATGACCAGTGGTCAGGCCCCCGAGCCGCAGTTCCAGGCCGACTGCCCGAACTGGGAGCTGTGCGAGGTCTCGCAGAAGGTCCGGCCTGACGGAGGCCGCAGCATCGCCGATCAGCTCGACGCCAACCACGTCACGTGGGGGGCCTACATGGAGTCCATGGCGACGCCGTGCCAGCACCCCTCGGCCACCCAGCTGAGCGATCCCTACCAGACCGGGTACGCCACTCGTCACGACCCCTTCGTCTACTACCCGCCGATCGTCGAGAACAGCGCCCGCTGTGACGCCCACGTGCGCCCGTACTCCGAGCTGGCTCGGGCCCTTCCGACCGGGAAGGTGCCCAACTACGTGTTCATCACTCCCAACACCTGTGACGACGGCCACGACTCGCCCTGCGCCAACGGGCAGACCGGGGGGCTGCCGGCCGCCGACCGCTGGCTGCGATCCAACGTTCCGCTCATCCTCAACTCGCCGGCCTACCGCGACAACGGCGCCTTGTTCATCACCTTCGACGAGGCGAGCAACTCGGACACCAGTGGGTGCTGCGCCACCGGGGTCGGCAGCAACGGCACCAACGGCGGCGGCCGGGTCGGCCTGCTGATGCTGTCGCCCCTGGCCCGTGCCGGCCACGCCACGGACACCTTCTACGACCACAACGCACTGCTCCGGACAATCGAGGACGCCTTCGGGATCGGCGAGCACCTCAACAACGCGGGGTCGCCGAAGGTGCAACCCATGACCGACCTCTTTCGCCGCTGACGGGAGACGGATCGCTCGTGCCTGGGTCGCGCGTCTCGCGGCGTGAGTTTCTCAAGGGTGCCGGCGCGACCGGCGCCGTGGCCGCCGCTGCCGCGGCCGGCATCGGCCGGCTGCCTCGGGCGCTGGCCCAGACCGCATCGAGCCTCCCAGCTCCGGCCCACAGCGGCATCGACCACATCGTCGTGCTGGTCATGGAGAACCGCTCCTTCGACCACTTCCTCGGGTGGGTGCCGGGCGCCGACGGACGCCAGGCGGGGCTGTCGTACCCCGACGGCAGCGGCCTGTGGCACGACACCCACCACCTCCTGGACTGGTCGGGCTGCGGGTTCAACGATCCCGACCATTCCGTCCAGGGGGGCCGGACGCAGCTCGACGGCGGACGCTGCGACGGATTCCGGCGGGGAGCCAACGACGACTACGCCCTGGGCTACTACCTGCCCGAGGACGTCCCCATGAACAAGTTCCTGGTCGACCACTTCACGCTGTGCGACCGGTGGTTCTGCTCCATCCTCGGACCGACCTATCCGAACCGGTTCTACACCCACACGGCCACGACCGACCGGCTCGACAACACAATGACCCAGTCGAGCCTGCCGACCATCTGGGACCGGCTCGCGGCCGCCGGCGTGCCCGCCAACTACTACTTCAGCGATCTGCCTTTCCTCGCCCTCTGGGGCCAGAAGTACCTCCCTATCGCCCGCCGGGTCGACGCCTTCTTCGCCCAGGCGGCCTCCGGGACCCTGCCGCCGTTCAGCTACATCGACCCGTACTTCGTCGGCGAGGACCAGGGCGGGTCGAACGACGACCATCCGCACGCCGACATCCGCCGGGGCCAGGCCTTCATCGGCCAGGTCGTCAAGGCGCTGATGGCCAGCCCCGCCTGGGATCGCACCGTCCTGGTCATCACCTACGACGAGTGGGGCGGCTTCTTCGAGCACGTCGTGCCGCCGCGGCTGCCCGACCGGCGGTCGGCGCCGGCGCTGGAGCTCGGACAGGCTGGCTTTCGTGTCCCCGGCTACCTCGTCTCCCCCTTCGCACTCCGGCGCCACATCACATCGAGCGTCTTCGACCACACGTCGATACTCAAGATGGTCGAGTGGCGCTTCGGTCTCTCGCCCCTCCAGCCCCGGGACTCGAACGCCCGCAATCTGGCCACGGCGCTCGACCTCGGGTCCCGCAACCCGACCCGAGCCTCCGACGTCCCCACGCTGGCCGACCCCGGACCGCACCTGTGCCAGGGCGACAACTCCTTCGGGCTCGGGTCCGGCGCCGGGGTGCCGGGCGGCGGTATGGGGAACAGCGAAGCCTTCTGGGAGGAGCTGGCCCACTCGTCGCTCCTGCGCGGGTGGGACACGGTGCCGGGCTAGTCCAGTCGGCCCGGAGCGGTTGTCGCGTTCCACCTCTTGTCGAAATTGGGCGCCGCGCTGGCGAGCGTGGCGCCCAATTTCGACCAAAGGTGAAACCCGAGTAAAACCCCAAGCCCACTCAGCGGGGCCGGTGGCGGGGGAACTCGACCGCCTGCTGGAAGGTGGGACGGTTCTGCCAGTCGATCGCCGGCTGGCCCACCAGGCCGAGGGTCTGCGCCTCGATGTCGTCGTAGACGGGCATGCTCACTCCGGCCGATTTGGTCGCCGTGTCGGCCGTCCAGCTGGACACCGAATTGCCGCCGTTGGCTGCCACTAGCGCGTCGTAGGTGGCCTGGAGTGCGTTGCCGACGCTCGTGCCACAGTCGGCCAGCCCGCCGGGCCCGCACACGTGGCCGCTGACGGCGGACGAGAAGGGCTGGGCGACGGGCTGGCCGTCGAGCTGGCGCAGCATCTTCTGCGCATAGCCCTCCCAGCCGCTGCCGTAGGCGTCGCCCTGGTGGGAGCCGCCGCCGTTGGGGCTGCTCACCAGCTGCTCCATGGGCATGGCCGTGTACCCGCTGGAGACACCGTTCTGGGACTGCACCCCGCCGCCGGCGAAGATGGGATCGAACAGGGCGCGCACCAGCCTCGGCTCGAGCTCGTCCATGATGGCGACGGCCGCCGAATCCCGGTACTGGGTATCCGAAGGCGCCGCCTTGTGACGTTGGGCGCCGGCAGCCAACCACCCACGCAGCTGGCCCAGCATGGTCGTCACTCCCGCGCTCGCCGGGCGCCCGGTCTCGAAGGCGAGCAGCTCGGGGAGCACCTGCCGGCCGTCGAGATCGACCGACGCCGCCGTCTCCATGGCTGTTGCCAGGTTCGCCCTGGTGATCTTCCCGTTGTGGAGATCGAGCTGGTGGTGGATCTCCTGCATGAGCGACTGCACCCGCTGGACGAGCCCCATGCTGTAGTCGTCGTCGGCGGCCGAGAACGCTGGCGCCGGCTTGTTGTTCCAGCTGGTCAGAAAGCCTTGCGGCGGATCAACCTCGTGCGGATGCTGGCTGGCCGGCAGGAACCCCCGCCACTCGCTCGCGCCAGTGCCCCAGGTGGGCAGGTTGGGATCGACGTTGGCAGGACGGACGGGGTCCCACCCGCTCACCTCGTAGCCGATGTCCTTGTTGTCGACGTAGAACCAGTTGAACGTGTAGTTGATCTGCTCCGCCCCGGTCATCCACGAGCCGACGTCGTG
This sequence comes from Acidimicrobiales bacterium, assembly GCA_036270875.1. Lineage (NCBI taxonomy): Bacteria > Bacillati > Actinomycetota > Acidimicrobiia > Acidimicrobiales > Acidimicrobiales bacterium. The sequence continues at coordinate 1,639 of DATBBR010000120.1, read as the reverse complement.
GGTGCGGCCAGGGTCGGCCCAGCGAATGAAGCCCACCCCGGAGTCGGCCTCGTGGTTGTAGGTGCTGCGCTGGTTGACCACGGCAACCGGCTTGCCATGGTCCGCCGTGGTCCAACCCTGCACGATGCCGTGCACGGTCAAGTACACGTCGCGGGTGACGACGGTCGGCGCGCCGAGGCCGCCGGGCTTGGGCACCGCCACCTCGGTGAAGGTGTGATGCTCCATCGGCAGGCACTTGCCGTCGAACATATAGCTGTGGCCCTGGGGTGCGGGGGCGCCGCCGGCGGGATCGCAGATCTGCTCCAGGCGCTGATCGGTGTTGTCGCTCCCGGCGGAGGTGGCGGACCAGGCGTAGTCCTCGCCCCGGCCCAGCTCGACCAGGCCGGTGCCCGGGAAGCTGGCACCCTCGGCCTGGTACCCCGGGGCGTGGACGTCCTCCACCATGAGGATCTGGGGCGCGAAGTACCCGACCTGGGGGCCCATCACGGCGACCGGCCGCCCGCTGGCCGAGTGATGGGCGTCGACGAGGAGGGCGTTGCTCATCTGGCGGGGCAGGGCGAGAAGCCCGATGGCGTCCTGCAGGGCGGTCGGGTTCGGCTTGGTGAGGTCACAGTTGGCCGTCGTGGTGGTCGGGCCCCCCCGTAGGGGGGCGCCGGGCTGGTCGGGGAGGGCGGTCGTCGCCGGGTCGACCCTTCCGGGGATGTCGTAGGGAAAGCGCTGGTCCGTGATGGTCGTCGGCGCTCCCGGGTCGTTCTGCTCCTTCAGGTCACCGAAGGCCGCTGCACCGGGCGACGCCCCCAGCTGTCGCTGCAGGTACCCGAGCAGGGCGGCATTGCGCACCTCGGCGCCGCCGCCTCTCCCGAAGATCCCGCCGATGAGCGCGGCGACGTAGATCACGTCGCTCGGCTGCCACAGCTGGGGCGGGGCCAGTGCCGCGGCGTAGTCGGCGGGCAGCAGCGAGGGGTCGGTCCGGGTCTGGGCGACGTACGCGTTGACCCCAGCGACGTACGAGCCGAGCATCGCCTTGAGCTGGACGCCGGCGGCCCCGTACTCATGGGGCAGGGCGTCGAGCTGGGCCTGGGCCTGCTGCTCGGTGTACGGAGCGAGCAGGAGCTCGTCGTGGTCCATCTGCTCGAACGCGCAGGACGGCCCGAGGAACTCCGACAGGGTGGCCTGGCCGTAGTGGCGCAGGACGTCCATCAGGAAGAGGCGGTCCTCGGCCTGGGCGAAGCCGATCCCGAAGGCCGCCGCCCCGTCGCTGCTGCCGTAGACGTGCGGCATGTCGTGGCCGTCGCGGTAGATGGTCACTGGTTGGCTGGCCGACGGGTGCTCGACCCGGGTCACGTCCTGCGGCCGGACCCCGAACGAGGCGTCGTCGTAATAGCTGCCGAGCCCGGTGTCAGTGAGACCCGGAGAGGCGTAGAGCAGGCCCGCGTACTTTCCGAGCTGGTCCTGGCTCGCCGGCGGCCGCTGCCCGGCGGCCTCGAACCCGACCGCCTGGGCGGGGTTGACGAGACCGTTCTCACCGGGAGGCAGGATCGAAAGGGCGTTGCCGTCGGCGAAGTCGTTGGCCCGGTACGTGGGGGCCTGGTCCAACCCAGTGGCGGTCGCACCGATGGCGACCGCGCCGGTCGTGGCG
>DATBBR010000119.1 GCA_036270875.1 Acidimicrobiales bacterium | reverse complement strand
TGTCCCAGCATGTCTCCGTCAGTCATCCCCAACCCCCCAATTGGTTCTATCCAGTAGCTCGATGAGGCAACCCCCCGGCAGATCGGGGCGAAAGTAGTCCACTCGTTACACCAGACTACGACCTATTTCGCCAGGATGCGGCTGGGACACGGTCGATCGCGCTGCTGAGCACCGGCGCGCCGAGGCGATTCAGCGCATCAGCTCTCCGGCGTTGACCAGGAGCGACTGACCGGTGATCATCCGCGCCCGCTCGGAGGCGAAGAACACGACCACCTCGGCGATGTCGTCGTCCGTCGGGATCTCCCCCAACGGCATGTCCTTGCTGATTCCCGCGATGACCTCGGCCGCCGGGACACCCTGGGACTCGGACAGGTAGTTCACGTAGGCCTCCACCGGCGGCCCCCACATCCACGACGGCACGATCGTGTTGACCCGGATCTTGTGCGGGCCAAGTTCCTTGGCCAGGTAATAGGTGGCCGACAGCAGCCCCGCCTTCGAGGCCGCGTAGGCGGGCTGGGCGAGCTGGGGCAGGTACATGGCCTGGGAGCCGACGAACACCATCGCTCCGCCCCGCTCCTTCAACGCCGGGATGGCGGATTTGCACACCTGGAGAGAGCCGATCAGGTTCGTCTCCAGGGCCGCCCGCCACTGGTCGAAGTCGGCGTCCTCCAGCCCCCCGAAGACGGTGTCGAGCGCCGCGCAGTTGACGACGGCATCCAGTCGCCCGAACCGCTCGACGGCCGTGGCCACGAGTCCATCGCATTCGTCCGGCTTCGTGATATCGGCCTGACGCCAGGCCACCTTCGCTCCCGACGGGTCGAGCTCCTCGGCGACGCTGCGCAGATTGGCCTCCCGGCGTGCACCGAGCACCAGGTTGGCGCCCTCTCGCAGGCCGATGGCGGCGATCTCCCGCCCGAGGCCGGGTCCCACTCCGGAGACCACCATCGTCTTGCCGTCCAGCAGCAGCGTTGCGCTCATCGCTGGAGTGTCGTCCACCGGAGGCCTCCCGGGCCAGCTCAACTCCCCGGCTGGCCTCCCGGGCCAGCTCCACGCCCCCGCTGGCCTCCCGGACTGGCCCATTCGCGGCTGGCCTCGCGGCCAAGCCCACTCCGGGGCTGGCTCCGGAGCCAATCGGGACCGTGCTGAGGTGGCGTTCCTCGCGTTGAGATCTGACGTGCTGTCAGCTACGATCGCCGCAGGTCGGGGCGGCGGTACGCGCCCGCAGGCCGGCGCGAGGTGGGCGTCGACGGCACGCCCTTCGGCTTGGAGGTTGCTGTGCTCGACTACAAGATCGAACGGGCAACGATCGTCGACGGCACGGGCGCGCCCGCGATCCGAGGTGACATCGGGGTCCGAGACGGACGCATCGTCGCCGTGGGAACAGTCGACGAGCCGGCAGCCAGGAGCCTCGACGCCGACGGGCTGATCGTGGCACCCGGTTTCGTCGACCCTCACACGCACTACGACGCGCAGCTGTTCTGGGACCCGAGCGCCACGCCGTCCAACGTCCACGGGGTGACCACGGTCGTCGGCGGCAACTGCGGCTTTACGCTTGCTCCCATCAAGGCCGAGGACGCCGACTACATCCGGCGGATGATGGCCAAGGTCGAGGGAATGCCGCTCGCCGCACTCGAGAACGGCGTCGACTGGCGCTGGGAGAGCTTCGCCGAGTATCTGGACGCCGTCGATCACGGCATCGCCGTCAACGCCGGCTTCATGGTCGGCCACTGCGCCATCCGCCGCTACGTCATGGGCGCCGACGCCATCGGCAACGAGGCCACCCCCGAGCAGCTCGAGGCGATGGTGCGAGTCCTCCACGAGAGCCTGGAGGCCGGGGGCCTGGGGCTTTCCACGACCCTGTCGAACACCCATTCCGATGGCGACGGGAAGCCGGTGGCCTCGCGCTATGCCTCGCACGAGGAGCTGATCGCCTTGTGCCGCGCCGTCGGCGAGCACGGTGGCACGACCCTCGAGGGGATCGTGCAGGGCTGCCTCAACATGTTCAGCGACGAGGAGATCGACCTGCTCGTCGGGATGTCGGTAGCGGCCCGCCGGCCGATCAACTGGAACGTGCTGACAGTCGACTCTCGGGTGCCCGAGCGGGTGACCCGCCAGCTCGAGGCGTCGAGCATCGCCCAGCAGGCAGGGGGGCGCATAGTGGCCCTCACCATGCCGGTGCTCGTGCCCATGAACATGAGCTTCCGCAACTACTGCGCCCTCAACATGATCCCGGGCTGGGGGCCGATCCTCGGCCTGCCCATCCCCGAGCGCATCGAGAAGCTCCGTGATCCCGAGGTCAGGCGGGAGATGATGGCCCAGGCGAAGAGCCCGGAGGCAGGCGTGTTCCGCCGCCTGGCCGACTTCCGCCACTACGTGATCGGAGACACCTACTCCGCTGCCAACGAGGGCATGAAGGGCCGCGTGGTCGGGGAGCTGGCGACCGAGCGCGGCGCCGACCCGTTCAGCACCCTCACCGAGATCGTCATCAACGACGAGCTGAAGACGATCCTGTGGCCGATGCCTCCCGACAACGACGCCGATACCTGGGAGCTCCGCAAGCAGGTGTGGTCGGACGAACGCGCCATGCTCGGCGGCTCCGACGCCGGCGCCCATCTCGATCGCATGTGCGGTGCCCCGTACACCACGAGGTTCCTGGGCGACATGATCCGCGGGCGGCAGCTCGTCCCCTTGGAGCGTGCGGTCCAGCTCATCACCGACGCTCCCGCCCAGCTGTTCGGTCTACGGGAGCGGGGCCGTATCGCCGAGGGGTACCACGCCGACCTGGTCGCCTTCGATCCTGAGACGATCGGCTCCGAGCCGGCGGCCCTGGTCGCCGACCTGCCGGGAGGCAGCGTCCGCCTCACGGCCGACTCGATCGGTGTCGTTCGGGTGCTCGTCAACGGGGTCGAGACCGTCGTCGATGGCAAGGCGACGGGCGAGACTCCTGGGCGGGTGCTGCGATCCGGCAAGGACACGGCCACAGTCGCGACGTCGTAGCGAGGGGTAGAGGACAACTAGTTCGCTTTGGGCGAGTTTGCGTCGATCGTTCGAGGCTCGATAGCTTGCCCCGCCATCGTGCAATCGGCCCTGAAGCTCACACGCGCCCGTTGCTCCCAAGGAGGCCAGCTCCCA
>DATBBR010000118.1 GCA_036270875.1 Acidimicrobiales bacterium | reverse complement strand
CATTTCCAGGTCATATCGCCCGACCTGCGAGGCCACGGTCGCGGTGTACGAGGTCCGTTCTCCCTCGAGGCCTGCGCCGACGACATCGCAGCCCTGCTCACCGCCCTCGGCACCGGCCCAGCCATCGTGGTGGGCTACTCGATGGGCGGGCCCGTCGCCACCCTCCTCTGGCGGCGTCACCCACATCTCGTAGCCGGGATGGTCCTGTGCGCCACGGCACCCTATTTCGCCGCCACCAGACTCGAGCAGCTGGGCCTGGCGGCCATCGCGTCTTGCCGCGAGCCGGCGCGTCGCCTTCCTGCCAGCGCCCTCAGAACAATGCGAGCACTCACCGGGCTGGGACGGGCGAGGCTGGGTGGCCTGCCCCAGGCCGTTCTGGACGTGGTGGGCCGTCACGATACGGTCGCCATCTGCCAGGCGGCTCGAGCTCTGCTGAGCTACCGAGCCGAGTCGTGGCTCGGCTCGGTCTCGATCCCCTCGGCGGTGGTCATCACCACCCGCGATCACGTGGTACCCGTCCCCCGCCAGCGGCGCCTGGCCCAGGCCATCCCCCGGTGCGGCCTCTTCGAGGTGGACGGCGACCACGCCGTGTGCGCCGTCAGCCCCAAGAGATTTCTGCCCGCGCTCCTCGCCGCGCTCGACAACGTAAAGGGCCGGTCTGTTACCTCGTCTGTGTGCGCTCGTGACCCGGAGCCGCTGGCGGCCTGACGCAGGCATAGGCCGCTTGGGCGGGGCCGGCTAAGGCCCTCGACAGCTCGGTGCGAGCAGTGACGTCCAGCTTTCGAACGGGTCTCCGGGACATGTCTCCCGCCCAGTACGAGAAGTCCGGGGGGTCTGCAGGGGGGATGCCCCGGTGCGAAGACGGGGGTCGCGGATCAACCATCAGGAGCACGCCCAGTCGAAGGAGCCAGCCATGATTCGCAGCAGATCCGTCACCCTCGTGGCCAGCACGGCGGCGATACCGCTCATCGCCCTGGCCGCCGCCGGCTGCGGCAGCGGTGGCGGCGGTGCCAGCGCCTCGCCGACGACCCCCAAGACGACCCCCCCACCGCCGGCCACGGTCGGGGTCGCCGGCAGCAGCCTGGGTCAGCTCCTGGTCGACTCCCAGGGCCGCACCCTCTACCTGTTCCAGAAGGACTCGGGGGGCGCCAGCTCCTGCACCGGCGCCTGCGCCACGGCCTGGCCTCCGCTCCCGGCGACCGGTCAGGGCACGGTCAGCGGCGGAGCCAACGCCTCGCTGCTCGGGACCACCCCACGCTCGGACGGAGGCCCGCAGGTCACCTACAACGGCCACCCGCTCTACCGCTTCTCCGGCGATCAGAAGCCCGGCGACACCAACGGCGAGGGCGTGAACGCCTTCGGCGCCAGCTGGTTCGTCGTGTCTCCGTCGGGGGACCAGATCGGCTCCACACCGCCGCCTCCACCGCCCCCGCCTCCGCCAACTACGGCGCCACCGCCCGTGCAGGCAGTGGTGCCGCCTCCGCCTCCCCCCGTGGCGCCACCTCCGCCTCCGGTGATGCGGACACCGCCGCAGCCAAAGGCTCCCGCCATTCCCCAGGGAGGCGGCGGCGACGGCGACGCCGATAACAACGGCGGTCCCAGCGACGGTGACGGCAACATCTAACCGGACATCCCCGGTCATCCGAGTACGCGAAAGAGACCGAGCTATGGGTGAACATCACATCACGGCTTCACGGGACGACCAGGTCACCTGCGATGCAATTCGTCTCGCCCTTGCCGCCACACAGCTGCGAGTGGCATGGCACGCAGGTGCCATCAGTGCCGAGAGGGCAATGGAGATGCTGGATCGGACGTTTTGCCAGATACGCCTTCGCGACACAGAGGGCGTGGGACAACTGCCATGTTCTTCGTGACGGTCACCGACGTGGCCGACGTAGCGCTCTGCCGGGTGGAGGGAGACCTGGACGGGATGACGGTGTCTCGCTTCAGGCAGACTTATGCCAGATGCCTCGGACGGCCCGCGCTGGTCATTGACCTGTCGGACCTCCTCTTTGTGAGCTCGGCAGCGAGGCGAAGGCATTCCTGCGCGGGACCTACGCCGAGCACCTCGAGACCCTCGATCCGAGGGTGCCGACCTGGGCGTGGCTCAAGTGCCTCACCCAGGACACTAGGACGGACCTGCCACCGCTGGTGGGGGGCGGCCACGCCGAGATATGCAGCCACCGGGAAAGTTCAGCCCCGCGTGGAGCTGGCCGCCGTCTACCGACGTCTGTTGAGTTCCTCAGCAACGAATGACAATGACACCACCTGAGGTGCACAGGGGCCGTTCCCTCAGCTGGCCGAAGGAGGCATCCATATCCCCAGCCTCGGCGCGCCGTCGAAGATCACGCTTGCCCCGGCCTCTTCGCATGGCGCTTGGGATCCTCACGTCCGCGGCCGTGGTCGCGGTCGCCATATACGGCATCGGCTTTACCGGTCGCTCCGCGCCCCAACCACCACCGCGCCCGTTCGCTTGGCTCACCTTGACGGCACCACCGAGCTCCTGGACGCGCCTCACCCTCCCCTCCGGCCTCGGTTCGTTATCCGTGCCCCCCAGGTTCCGTGCCGTTCCCGGGGATCCAGGAACTGCCACGTTCGCATTTGTCGGCTCGGGCGGCACCTCCCTTGGGTACCTCAACGTAACTCCAATGGAGGGCGACGAGCGCCTAGCCGGCTGGGCCGGCTTCCGCCTCGCTCACCTCCGCGAGGACGGCACGATCTCGGCCAAAAAAGACGGAGCGGTGGAGTCTGTCCGGACAGGGCAATCACTGCGGTCATGTATCACCGACGACTACGTGACCGAGATCGCTCATCATCACTTCCAGGAGGTCGCCTGCTTGGTCATGAGCACCTCCGAAGTCGGCGTTGTTGTAGCCACGACCCCCTCGGGGGATCCGGCTCACGTCTGGAGAGACCTGGAACGCGCAGTCGCCGCTTACCCGTTGGCATAGGCGCCCGGATCGGGGCCCGCGTACCACCCCGAGAGCAAGACCAACAGAGCAATGTGATTCTTTAACCAACGAATGTGCCATCCGCACCGAGAGAGGAGCTAACGCCATGCCTTATCTGAACGTAGGGGAAGAGAACTCCAACCCGATCGAGCTGTACTACGAGGATCACGGCTCGGGGCAGCCGGTGGTGCTCATCCACGGCTACCCACTTGACGGCCACTCGTGGGAGAAGCAGGTGCCGGTGCTTCTGAACCGAGGCCACCGCGTCATCACCTATGACCGACGCGGGTTCGGACACTCCAGTCAGCCGGTGATCGGCTACGACTACGACACCTTCGCCGCCGACCTCAAGGCCCTGGTCGACAAGCTCGACCTACGCCAG
>DATBBR010000117.1 GCA_036270875.1 Acidimicrobiales bacterium | reverse complement strand
CGGGTGCTCGCCGGCAGGGGGACGTGGCGAGCGGCCACCGGGGTGAAGGTCTTCACCGGGTGCCCGGACTGGTCGACGGCGTCGGCGGCCACCCGGGGCTGGAAGACGGTGCCGCCGTTGCCGAAGCTGGCGTAGGCGTTGAGCAGCTGGAGCGGCGTGACGACCGTCCCGCCCTGACCGAAGGCCATCTCGACGTTGTCTCCCACGTACCAGCCGCCGTTGGGGAAAGCCTTGGGGTTGGCGGCGTGCAGCCTCTGGCGTACCTGCGGGCTGTCGACCCGTGACACCGACTCACCCGGGAGGTCGATCCCCGAGGGCTCTCCCACCCCGTAGGTGTTGGCCATGTCCTGGATCGGGCTGAGGCCGTAGCGGGCCCGCTGGTTCCAGAACAGGTCGCCGAGGTTGTAGAAGTAGGCGTCGTCGGAACCGGCCAGGGCCCTGGTGACGTTCACCGGCCCCAGACCCTCCGACGCGAGGGTGCAGGCCCCGCTCGTACAGCCGGGAATCGTGTAGCTGCCAGCGTCGTCGTAGATGGTGTCGGGGGAGATGATCCCGCTGTTGAGCGCGGATGTCGCCGTGAGCATCTTGAACGACGAGCCGGGTGTGTACAGGCCGGCGATGGCCCGGTTGATGAGCGGGAAGTTGCCGGCCGGGTTCTGGAGATTGGCGTAGGCCGCCGAGCTGATGCCGCCGATCCAGACCGACGGGTCGTAGCTGGGGAACGACGACATCGCCAGCACCGAGCCGTCCCGGGGATCGAGGACGACGGCCGCCCCGGTGTGTACTCCCCCGAGGCTCCCGATCTCCTGGGCCAGGGCGCTGTCGAGCTGCCGTTGCAACCCGAGGTCGACGCTCGTCTGCACGTCGTGGCCAGGGACCGGCGGGGTCGAGCTCAGCGTGCCGAAGACCTGGCCGCTGGCGTTGACGAGCAATCGCGTCGTGCCCGGCTGGCCCCGCAGCCACTGCTCGGCCGATGCCTCGACCCCGGCCTGACCGACGAGGTCGCCCGGCTGGTAGCCCTGGTTCTTGCTCGCGGCCAGCTCGGTGCTGTTGATGGGAGCGATGTAGCCGGCGAGCTGGGCGGCCGTCGCCCCGTAGGGGTAGGACCGATCCGGCAGCGACTGGGCGTCCACCCCGGGAAAGTCGCTCTGGTGCTCTTTGAGGTAGATCGCCACGTCGTTGGTGACATTGGTCTTCACCGGCACCGGCTTGAACTGGCTGTACTTCGGATCGTTCAGCCGCTGCTGGATCTGGGCCGGCGTCATGCCGAGCAGGACCGCCAGCCGGGCCACGACCTCGGGATGGATCTTGGCCGAGTCGCGGCTCAGGGTGATCGCCTGGGTCACCGAGTCGTCGACCAGCACGCGGCCGTAGCGGTCGACGATCCGACCGCGCGGTGCGGGGTCGTAGACCGAGCGCACGCCGTTGCTGACAGCGGCGCTCTGGAAGCGAGGTGAGTCGAGCACCTGGAGATACCAGAGGCGCACGAACATGGCGACGAAGAGCCCGGCTACGACCAAGCCGACCAGACCCAGGCGGAGCCTGGTCGAGTCACGCTCCCGCCCGCCGAAGCCGACCGGCTTCATCGGCTCTCGCTCCGCACCGGCGTGTACCAGGCGCCACTCGGCCGACCGAGGTTCATCGCCCACCGGGCCAGCCGAGCGGTCGGTGCGGCGAGGAGCCCGTTGACCACTGCCACCACGATCGTGACGGTGGCGAGATGGGCGTGGAGCATCTGTCCCTCGCCGACGGCGGCTCCGAGCCCGGCGTAGAGCACCACCCCGGCGGCACTGGCCAGCGTCGCCGTCAGGGGCGTCACCCACCAGCCTCCCCCGAGTCGGTCGCCCCCGGTCATCCCGACACCGAAGCCGACCAGGGTGTAGACGAGCGCCGACAGGCCGAAGGGCGTACCCACGAACAGGTCGGCCAACAGGCCGGACACGAAGCCCATGGCCGCTCCCCGCTCGGAACCACCCACGAGCCCGAACGCGATCGGCAGCAGCAGCATCAGGTCAGGATGGGCGCCGCGGACCTTCAAGGCATCCATCAGCGCCTGCTGGATGATGAGGACGACCGCAACGATCAGGACGACGCGCCCACGAAGCAGTGCGGTCACGACTTAGGTGCCCACTGCATCACCGCGACGAACTGCAGGCGGGCCAGATCGGCGACCGGGGCGAGGGTGACGGCCTGCTCGAACGAGCCTCGAGGCACACCGCTGGTCAGGACGGTGCCGATGGGGACCCCAGGTGGATAGATGCTCTGCTGGAGGCCACTGGTGTACATGAGCTCGCCCTTGTCGACCGGCACCTGCGGCGGGATGAGGTCGACCCGCACCGGCGCCCCCGTTCCCTGACCGGCCGCCACGGCCAGGTTCCCGGCGGGTCCGAAGCGCACACCCACGTTCGACGTCGGATCGGTGACGAGCAGGACCGTCGAGCGGCTCCTGGACGCCACCACGACCCTGCCCACCAGGCCCGACCCCGACACCACCGGCATGCCCGTGTCGATGCCGTCGTCCCGGCCCTTGTTGAGCTGGATGCTGGCCTCGAAGTTGGATGCGGAGTTCGCCACCACCTCGGCCGGCACCGTGGGGATGTTCTGCGCCCACGGCAGGTTCAGCGTCTTGAGCAGCGCCTGGTAGCTGGCCTGGGCGTCGGCCGACTGGAGGGCCTGGGTCTGAAGGCGGCTGTTCTCGGCCCGCAGCCGAGCGTTCTCGGACTGCAGCGACCCGTAGTGCGCGGCCCCGTCGAAGAAGTTGCCGATCGGTCGGGTGACGTCTCCGACGGCGGACTGCACCGGAGCGAAGGCGTCGAGCGCGTCGCCCTTGATCGAGTTGATCACCGAGTCGGCGTGGCCCCGGTAGGCGATCGTGATGATCGTCACCGCTGCCAGCACCAGCAACAGCAGTGTGAACCTGGGCCGGGTCGAGCGTCGGGTCAGCGCCACGACGCCACTCGCTACCGCGAGCTGGAGGAGATCAGGACCTGCTTCAGGGCCTCGAACTCCTCGAGGCACTGACCGCTCCCGATGGCGACGGAGTTCAGGGGGTCCTTGGCCACGACGATCGGCATCCCGGTCTCACTCTGCAGGCGGGTGTCGAGCCCGTGCAGCATGGCGCCGCCACCCGTGATCACGATGCCCTGCTCCATGATGTCGGCGGCCAGCTCCGGCGGCGTCTTGTCCAAGGTCACCTTCACGGCGTCCAGGATCGATCCCATCGGCTCGTCGATGGCTCTGCGGATCTCCTCGGTAGTGGTCACGATGGTCTTGGGCAGACCGGTGATCAGGTCGCGCCCGCGGATCTCGGCATGGAGCTCCTCGGACAGCGGGCAGGCCGAGCCCAGCGCGATCTTGATCTCCTCAGCCGTGCGCTCGCCCAGCGCCAAGCTGTACTCCTTCTTGATGAACGAGATGATGGCTTCGTCGAGCTCGTCGCCACCGATGCGGATCGACTGGCTGGTGACGATGCCACCGAGGGAGATGACGGCCACCTCGGTGGTGCCGCCGCCGATGTCGACGACCATGTTGCCGGTCGGCTCGTGCACCGGCAGGCCGGCGCCGATGGCGGCGGCCATGGGCTCTTCGATGATGTAGGCCGGCTTGCGGGCGCCCGCCGACTCGGCCACCTCCATGACGGCGCGTTGCTCGACGCCGGTGATGCCCGACGGCACGCAGATGACCATGCGGGGCTTGGCGAACTTCCGGGGGCCCTGCACACGCCGGATGAAGTAGGCCAGCATTTTTTCGCACAGGTCGAAGTTGGCGATGACCCCGTCGCGCAATGGGCGGATGGCCTGGATGTGGCTCGGTGTGCGGCCGATCATCCGCTTGGCTTCGAGGCCGACTGCGAGGGGCCGGCCGTCCTTCACGTTGACCGCGACGACCGATGGTTCGTTGAGCACGATGCCCCGGCCGCGCTCATAGACCAGGGTGTTGGCGGTGCCCAGATCGACGGCCATGTCCCGGCCGAACCGTGAGGTGAAAGCGCTGTCAGGCAATGTGGCCGGTTGCGATGTCAGCGCTCAGAGCCACAGGGTAGAGAATACCTGAGTCGGCCAGGCGAATATTCGCCGGCTCGCCTACGCTCCGGCATGAACCGAGGCGACATGTGCATTCCCCTGGCCTGGGCCCTGTCCTGACGGAGCCGACGGGGCGCCGCTGAGGAGGCGGGCCCGCCGGGCCTGGCGCCGGGACATCACCCGGAAGACGATCAGATGGATGGGCCACAAAGCCCGCCAGTACGCAAGCCCGAGCAAGCCTTTCGGCCGCAAGG
>DATBBR010000116.1 GCA_036270875.1 Acidimicrobiales bacterium | reverse complement strand
CACCCCCACCCGGGACAGGACGGGCAGGACCACGCCCTCGGACTGGCCCACCAGGGCGGCCAGCAGGTGGTCGGGGGTGACCTCGGCGTTGTTGCGCTCGCGCGCCAGCCCCACGGCGGCCTGGAAGGCCTCCTGGGTCTTGATCGTCCAGCGGTTGGGGTCGAACGCCATGGCCATGCCGGCTGTCACCTCCTGGTTGTCGTCATCACCATAGTAAAGGTTGAGTCACTTATTGGTAACTTTTGCCGTTGGTGGGACATTCCCGCTGGTCGGGAAGCCGTCGACGCCCTTCTCGCGCTGTACGCCGAGCGAGTTGAGGGTGTACCCGAGCAGGGTGTAGTGACCGACCACCATGGGGACCTCGATGAGCTGGTGCTCGTCGTAGCGCTCCCGCAGCCGGGCCCAGGTGCCCTCGCTGATGACGGAGTCCCGGTGGAGCTCGTCGGCGGCGTCGAGGAGGGTGGCGTCGAACGGGGTCAGCCCCGGCGCCGTGGGCCCCTCGATCACGCGATCGATCTCGGCATCGAGGCCCGCATCGCGGGCGATGCGCACGTGCTGGCCCCACTCGTAGTCGCAGCGGTTGTTCCACGCGGCGCGCAGGATGAGCAGCTCGCGGTCCCGAGGGGGCAGGCTGCCGGCCAGCAGGAGGGCGCCGCCGAACGCCGACCAGCGGCGAAAGAGCTTGGGGTGGCGGACGAGCGTGGTGAACACGTTGAGCTCGGAGCCGACGGCGCCGGTGCCCTCGAGCAGGGCCCGCGCCGTCTCGTCGCGATCGGCGGGGTCGAGCGGGGGGATCCTCGGGCGGTCCGGAAGGGTCGTCATGGGTCGTCAGTCTCGCGGATCGACTAGAAGAAGGGGATGGCGAGTGACCGACCCAAGGGCGTGCGGGCGACCATCACCCGTGGGATCGTGCGCGTGCCGTTTCTGCGCCGGCTCTACGTCCGCCGGATGCTGGCTTTCCTCGACCGCTCCAAGCGCAAGAAGCGGGCGCTGCCCCGGGAGCTGGCCGAGCTTGATGTCGCCATGTCCAAGGTGCCCAAGGACCAGCGCATGGCCATGCTGGAGACCGCGCTCACCGAGGGCACCCAGGGCGGCGCCAGCCGCCAGATGCGGCGTGCCGCGGATCGCCAGAAGCGCCAGAGCGGCCGGGGTGGTCCTCGCCGGCGGCCAGGCGCGGTCAAGCAGACCGGAGGCGGCCCTGCCGGCCCGGCTCCGGGCGGCCCGCAGGGCCGGAGACGCTGATCCCGCCGCGCTAGCTGTCAGCCAGCTGCTCGGGACCCAGCTTGGCGACGATGATCGCCCGCAGCCGGTCGAGGGTCGAGCGATCGGTCACCTTGGCCCCGTTCTGGTGGCGGACGTAGAACGCGTCAACGACTTCGTGTCCGAGCGTGCTGACCCGGGCCGAGACGATGTCGAGGCCACAGGCGAGCAGACTTTTCGTGACGTGGTACAGCAGGCCGATGGCGTTCGGCGCCCGGATCTCCACGACCGTCGCGGCGGAGGAGGCGTCGTTGTCGATCAGCACCGTGACCGGGGCGGGACCGCCGGCCGAAGGCGGTCGGCTGCGCGCGTAGGTGCGGGCCCGCTCGGCCAATCGGGCGTCGAGGGCCAGGCGCCCACTCAGGACGGCTGCGAGATCCTGCTCGACGCGCTCCCAGTCCGGCGCCCGGCCGAGGGTCGACTCCACCTCGAGTACCTCCACGGCCATGCCGGCTTCATCGGATCCGGCCACCGCCGAGCGCACGTCCAGACCGTGCAGGGCGAGCGTCCCGCCCACGGCCGCCATCAGGCCCGGACGATCCGGGCCCACGACGGTCACCGTTGAGCCATCGGCCACGACGGCCAGGCGGCGGGCGGCCATGAGGTGCCGATGCTCGGCCGAAGGCAGCGCCGGTGAGTGCTCGAGCCGCTCGCCGGCCAGGTGGCGCCCGACGCGGTCGACCAGCGTCGCGACCAGCCCCGCCTTCCAGTGACCCCAGGCCGACGGCCCGGTGGCGAGCCCGTCGGCCTCGGCGAGGGCGGCCAGCAGCTCGAGCGTCGGGCGATCTCCGACGGCGTCGGCGACAAGGCGGATCGAGTCGGGATCGTCGAGGTCCCGGCGGGTGGCGGTGTCCGGGAGCAGGAGATGATGACGGACCAGGGTCACGAGGACGTCGACGTCGTCGGAGGAGAAGCCCAGGCGCGGAGCCAGCAAGGCGACCACTTCGGTGCCCGCCTGGGTGTGGTCGCCCGGGTATCCCTTGCCGATGTCATGGAGGAGGGCGCCGACGAGGAGGAGGTCGGGCCGCGCCACCCGGCGCACGAGGGCGGCGGCCTGGGCGGCGGCCTCGAGCAGGTGCCGGTCCACGGTGTAACGGTGGTAGGCGTTGCGCTGGGGCTTGTTGCGCACCGCCTTCCATTCGGGCAGGTAGCGCACGAGGATGCCCTGCTGGTCGAGGGTCTCGACGGCAGGGATGGCGGCCGGGCCGCACCCGAGGACGGCGACGAAGGCCTGACGCGCCCCCTCGGGCCAGGGGTCGCCGGGAGGCGCCGCCTCCCGGGACAGGCGGTCGAGGGCAGCCCTGGTGAGGGGCACTCCGAGCCGGGCCGACGCCTCCGCCGCCCTGAGGGGGAGCGAGGGATCACGGCCGGGGTCGGCGCCGGGCATCAGGGCCACCTCGCCGTCCCGGAGGGCCAGGCCCTCACCGATGGGTCGGTCGCCGCCCGCGACCCGTCCCTTGGGGCCTCGCAGCCACGATTCGACCCGACGCCACCCGTCGTCGCTGGCCCAGGCAACGGCGCGCCCGGCCTCGGCCACGAGGGCCATGAGCTCGTCGGCGTCGGTCAGACCCATGGCGGCGGCGACGCCGTCCTGGTCCTGCAGCAGCAGGCGATCGGATGGCCGGGTCGCGTGACGCTGGAGCTCGACGCGCACCGTCACCAGCAGAGAGGCGGCGGCGTGCAGCTGCGGGCTGCTCACGCTCTCCTCGAGCACCGGGGCGGCCAACGCCGCGGCGCGCAGGGCGTGAACATCGCGCAAGCCGCCATGGGCTTCCTTGAGGTCGGGCTCGAGGAGGAAGGCGACCGATCCCCGGCCGTCATGGCGCTCGGCGACGGCGGCGGCAAGGATCGGCAGCCACCGCCTGGCGCGGGCGCGCCACAGCTTGTGGATCCGCGCGGGTATGGGATCGGCGATGGCGCTGTCGCCGGCCACGAAGCGGGCATCGAGGAGCCCGAGCGCGGCCCGCAGGTCGTCCTCCGCCACCGCCATCATCTGCTTGGGCGTACGGACGCTGTGATCGAGATGGATGCCCTGGTCCCACACCGGGTACCAGAGGGCGTCGGCGATCGTCCCCACGTCCCGCCGACCGTTGTGCACGAGGATCACGTCGAGGTCACTGCCCGGCGCCAGCTCGCCCCGCCCGTAGCCACCGGCGGCCACCAGGGCCAAGCCGCCCACGCGTCCCTCGGTGGCCCGGTGCATCAGGCCGGTGAGCCAGTCGTCGGCCTCCGCCGCGTAGATCCGGCAGAACTCCTCGCCGGAGAGATCGAGCCGGTCCAGCAGCGCGCCGCGTCGGGCCTTGAGCGAGGTCGTGGGCTCGGCGGCGGCCGCGGTCCCGTCGTGCGTCTCAGCGGTCAACGAGCACCCCGGGGTTGAGGATCCACTCCGGATCGAGAGTGGCCTTCGCCGCTCGGAGAGCGGCGGCGAAGAGCTCCGGTCGCTGACGGTCGTACCAGGGGCGGTGGTGACGCCCAACCGCGTGGTGGTGGGTGATGGTGCCGCCATGGGCGAGGACGGCCTCGCTGGCCGCCGCCTTGATCTCCTGCCAGTGGGCGATCTGGTCGCCGTGGCGGCTGGGGGCGAGCACCGTGAAGTAGGGAGCGGGGCCGTCCGGGTAGACGTGGGTGAAGCGGCAGGACACCGACCCGCCGCCGCAGACCTCGGACAGAGCCGAGCTGACCGCCTCGGTGACACCGTCGTGGAGCGCTCCGAAGCCGGACCAGGTGACCGCCGTCTCGAAGGTCTCGGCCACACAACCGAGGGCGACCATGGCGTCGCGGCCGTAGGGCGCCCGGAGGAACGCCGAGCGCCAGGCGCCAGCGGCGCCCTCGGTCGAGGACGCACGCACCCCGTCGGGGACCGAGCCGCCGTGGTCGGCGCAGCACTCTACGGCTCGCGAGATCCACGCCTCGAGGGGGTGGTCGGCGGACTCGAAGCCGAGGACGAGCAGCGCCGTGTCGTCAGCGATGCCCGCCGACGTGGCCGCCTCGCGCTGGTCGAGCAGCCGGCAGTTGGTCGGGAACAGCCCGGCCTGGGCGACGGCGCGGGCGGCGGCTACGCCGGCTTCCAGCGACGCGAACCGCACACCGGCGGAGGCCCTGAACCGGGGGCGATCCTGGATCCGCATCCACGCCTCGGTGATCACCCCGAGGATCCCCTCGGACCCGAGGAGCATGCGGTCGGGCGAGGGCCCGGCGCCGGAGCCCGGGAGGCGCCGGCTCTCGATCACTCCTGCGGGGGTGACGGCGCGCAGCGACTCCACAAAATCGTCGATGTGGGTGTAGTTGGTGGCGTAGTGGCCGCCCGACCTGGTGGCCAGCCAGCCCCCCAGGCTGCTGTGCTCGAACGACTGCGGGAAGTGCCGCAGCGTGTAGCCGTGGGGGCGCAGCTGTCCCTCGAGGGCCGGCCCGAGGGTGCCCGCCTGGATCCGCGCCGCCCGTGACACCGTGTCGATCTCGACGACCTGGTCGAGCCGGCCGAGGTCGATCGAGACGACGCCCGAGAAGGCGTCGCCCACCTCGCACTCGACACCACCGACGACCGACGAGCCGCCGCCGTAGGGGATGGCGGCCAGACTCTCTTCTCCGCACCAGTCGAGGATGTCGACGACGTCCTGTTCGTGGCGGGGCCGGGCCACGATGTCAGGGGGGTGCTGCAGGTCGCCGTGGAACGCCCGAACCACGTCGCAGAACGACTTGCCGTAGGTGTGACCGGCGCGGTCATAGGGAGTGCCGACGCAGATGGAGGCGAGCGACGCGGGGGCCCGTACTCGGGGCGCGGGAAGCTCGGCGTGCTCGAGCACCGGCGGTGGCGCCGGTTCGAGGTCATGCCGTCCGAGCGAGGCTCCCACCGCCTTGGCAAGAGCGCGCAGCTGGGTCTCGTCGAGCGACTGGTCCTCCCAGCCCCATCCCCACCACGACCGCCGACGCTCTCCCACGGGGTTCGACGCTACTGGCTGTAGATTTGGCGTC
>DATBBR010000115.1 GCA_036270875.1 Acidimicrobiales bacterium | reverse complement strand
GGGCTCACGGTCGAGGCGGCCGCTGCCCTGGTGGATCGGGCAGGGCTC
Organism: Acidimicrobiales bacterium; assembly: GCA_036270875.1. Taxonomy (NCBI): domain Bacteria; kingdom Bacillati; phylum Actinomycetota; class Acidimicrobiia; order Acidimicrobiales; species Acidimicrobiales bacterium. The sequence continues at coordinate 11,089 of DATBBR010000115.1, read as the reverse complement.
GACGAGGAGGCCCGGGAGGGCGCCATCGACCTGCTGGTCAAGCTCTACCGCTGCTTCGTGGAGGGCGATGCCGACCTGGTGGAGGTCAACCCGTTGATCCTCACCCCCGACGGCCGGGTTCACGCGTTGGACGCCAAGGTGACCCTCGACGAGAGTGCCGCCTTCCGGCATCCGGAGTGGGCCGAGCTCACCAGCTTCCAGGAGCTCGACGACCGGGAGCGGCTGGCCCGGGAGAAGGGGCTCAACTACATCGGCCTCTCGGGCTCGGTGGGCATCATCGCCAACGGCGCCGGCCTGGCCATGAGCACCCTGGACGTGGTCAACCAGGTCGGGGGATCGGCCGCCAACTTCCTCGACGTCGGCGGGGGTGCCAACGCCGATGTGATGGCCAACGCACTGGAGGTCATCAACACCGACGACGCCGTGCGCTCGATCCTGATCAACATCTTTGGCGGCATCACCCGCGTGGACGAGGTGGCCAAGGGCATCGTCGAGGCCCTGGGCCGCGTTCAGCTGCGGGCGCCCATCGCCATGCGCCTCGACGGCACCAACGTCGCCGAGGGCAGGGCCCTGCTCGCCGGCCACGAGTCGGACCGGCTCATCTCGCTGCCCACCATGCTCGACGCCGCTCGCAAGGCGGTGGAGCTCGCCGGCGTCCCTGGGCAGGCGGGTGGCGCGTCATGAGCATCTTCGTCGACGAGCACACCAAGGTAGCCATCCAGGGTCTGACCGGCGGCCAGGGTCGCTTCCACGGACTTCGCAACCGCGACTACGGCACCAAGGTCGTGGCCGGCGTCACCCCGGGCAAGGGCGGCCAGGACGTCGAGGGGATACCTGTCTTCGACAGCGTGGCCGAGGCCGTCGCCGCGACCGGGGCCAACGCCTCGTTCGTCTCCGTGCCGCCGCGCGCCGCGCCCGCCGCGATCCTCGAGTCGGCCGCCGCCGGCATCCCCTTCATCGTCTGCATCACCGAGTTCATCCCCGCCCAGGACGAGGTCCTCCTGTTCAACCAGCTGCGGCGGGACTATCCCGGCTCCCGGCTGCTCGGGCCGAACTGCCCCGGGATCATCTCGCCGGGGAAGTGCAACATCGGCATCACCTCGGGCGACATCGCCCTGCCCGGCGGGCCGGTCGGGATCGTCAGCCGCTCGGGAACGCTCACCTACCAGGCCCTCAACGAGCTGACCCTCCAGGGCGTCGGCCAGACCACCTGCGTTGGCATCGGCGGGGACCCCGTGCCGGGCACCGGGTTCATCGACTGCCTCGCCGCCTTCGAGGCCGACCCCGAGACCGGCGCCGTGATGATGATCGGAGAGATCGGCGGCACCGAGGAGGAGCGGGCGGCCGACTTCATCGCCAAGGACATGAGCAAGCCCGTCGTGGCCTACATCGCCGGCGTCACGGCGCCGCCGGGCAAGCGCATGGGCCACGCCGGCGCCATCATCTCCGGCTCCTCGGGCACGGCGAGGGCCAAGATGGACGCCCTCGAGGCGGCCGGCGCCACCGTGGCCCAGAACCCGACCGAGGCCGGCGAGCTCATGGTCGAGGTGGTCAGCAAGCTCCGCTAGGCGCCTGGCGCGCCCGAGGGCGATGAGGGAGCGGACGTCCGCCGCTGTCCGCCCTTCTCCGAAAGGGCGGCCACCGGCGCCGCCGCTCCCCCTTGCCCGCCAGCGAGCTTCCAGTCCGAGCTTCCCGGTTTCACCTCTTGTCGAAAGTCACCGCGGCGCCGCAGCGTTTCGACCAGAGGCGGAACGCGCCGCCCCTACCGGCCGGGGCGAGGTCCGGCGGACCCGGTGGACGGCAGAGGGTGAGCCGGTCGGCGTGTCGGCCCGGATTTCGAAGAACCGGGCCGAGACGCCGAGCCGGATCACCGCGAGGATCGAGAGAACGAGGTTGGGGCCACCGGGCAATAACCGGCCAGAACGAGCCCCGCTGGTAGCGTGCGAAGGGTGCGAGTCGGGGTGCTGGCATCGGGTAGCGGGACCATTCTCGAGTCCATCCTGGACGCCGATCTACCTGTGGCCGTCGTCGTGGTCGACCGGCCGTGCCGGGCCGTGGACGTGGCCGGTGGGGCGGGCGTACCGGCCCAGCTCGTCGAGCGGCGCAGCTTCGGCAAGGACTTCGATCGGGTCGCCTACACCGACCAGGTGGTCGACGTGCTGACGGCCAACGGCGTCGACCTGGTGGTCATGGCCGGGTTCGGCACGGTGCTGGACAAGCCCGTGCACGACGCCTACCCGGGTCGGATCCTCAACACCCATCCGGCGCTGCTGCCCGCCTTCCGCGGATGGCACGCAGTGGAGGAGGCCATCGGAGCGGGGGTGAAGGTCACCGGGTGCACGGTGCATGTCGCCACGCTGGAGGTCGACGACGGGCCGATCCTCGCCCAGGAGGCGGTGCCGGTGCTGGCGGACGATACCGTCGAGTCCCTGCACGAACGCATCAAGGCGGTCGAGCGGCGCCTCTATCCCGCCACGATCGCCGCGGTCATTGCCGACGAGGAGTCACTGAGGTCGTGAGGGCGCTGCTGTCTGTGTACGACAAGACCGGCCTGACGGCGTTCGCTCGGGGCCTGGTCGATCTGGGATGGGAGCTGGTGGCGAGCGGCGGCACGTCCGCGGCGCTGACGGAGGCCGGCATCGCCACCACGCCGGTGGAGGCGGTGACAGGGGCGCCGGAGATGCTCGACGGGCGGGTGAAGACCCTCCACCCAGACATCCACGGCGCCATCCTGGCCGACCGCAGCAACCCGGTGCACCGCTCGGAGCTGGCCGAACGGGGTATCGCGCCGATCGAGCTCGTCGTGTGCAACCTCTATCCCTTCCCGTCCCGCCCCGGGATCGAGATGATCGACATCGGCGGGCCGACCATGGTCCGGGCCGCGGCGAAGAACCACGCCCACGTCGGCGTGGTCGTGGACCCTGCCGACTACGGGCCGGTCCTCGACGAGCTGCGTGCCGTCGGCGCGCTGTCGGACGCCACCCGCGGCCGACTGGCCCGCGCCGCCTTCGCCCATACCGCCGCCTACGACGCTGCCATCGTCGGGTGGCTCGACGACGGCGGCGCCGGCGGGCCCGCCGTCACCCTTCCGCCGACTCTGCACCTCGCACTGGAGCGGGTCCAGGACCTGCGCTACGGGGAGAACCCGCACCAGGAGGGCGCCCGCTATCGCGACATCGGGGGCCGAGGATGGTGGGATGGCGTCGCCCAGCACGGGGGCAAGGTCCTCTCGTACCTGAACCTGTTCGACGCCGAGGCCGCCTGGCAGCTGGTCCACCAGCTCGGCGACTCGCCCGCCGCCGCCATCATCAAGCACGCCAACCCGTGCGGCGCGGCGGTGGCCGGCGAGATCGCCACCGCCTACCAGCGGGCGTTCGAGTGCGACCCCATGTCGGCCTTCGGCGGCATCGTGGCCCTCAACCGGCGGGTCGACGACGACCTGGCGGCGCAGATCGTGGCCAACCCGGTGGCTGACGTCCTCGTGGCGCCCGCCTACGCCCCGGGTGCGCTGGAACGCTTCGCGGCCAAGCGAAAGAACATGCGGGTCCTCGAGGCGCCGCCGCCGGGGCCGCACGTCCGGGAGCTGCGCCGGCTCGATGGGGGGTACCTGGTGCAGGAGGCCGACCACTTTCCCGCTGGCCGGGACGCGTGGCGAGTCGTGACGAAAGTGGCGCCCACCGAGGCCCAGTGGGGTGACCTGGAGCTGGCCTGGCGCATCTGCGCCTTCACCTCCTCGAACGCCATCGTGCTCGTCGCAGGGGGCCAGGCCGTTGGCGTCGGCGCCGGCCAGCAGAACCGGGTGGAGCCCGGCGAGATCGCCGCCCGCAAGGCAGCCGGCCGGGCTGTCGGGGGCGCGGCGGCCAGCGACGCCTTCTTCCCATTCCGTGACGGGCTCGATGCCGTGGCAGCCGCAGGCGTGGCGGCGGTCATCCAACCTGGGGGGTCGCTGCGCGACGACGACATCGTCGCCGCTGCTGACGAGCACGGCCTGGCCATGGTCCTGACCGGCGAGCGTCACTTCCGGCACTGATGGCCGCCCGGGTTCTCGACGGCGAGGCGCTGGCAACGCGGATCCGTGAGCAGGTGTCCGAGCGGGTGCGCGAGCTCAAGGGCGCGGGCGTCCAGCCCGGGCTCGGATCGATTCTCGTCGGCGATCACGGGCCCAGCGCTCGCTACGTCGAGATGAAGCACCAGGACAGCGCGGAGGTGGGTATCGCCTCGATCCACGAGCACCTTCCCGCCACCACCACCCAGGAGGAGCTGCACGCCACCATCTCCCGGTTCAACGCCGACCCGGAGGTGGACGCCTACCTGGTCCAGCTTCCCCTGCCCGGCGCTCTCGACGAGGAGGCGGCGTTGCTGGCCGTCGATCCCGACAAGGACGTCGACGGGCTGCACCCGGTCAACCTGGGCCGGCTGGTCATGGGGGCCGACGGACCGATCCCGTGCACACCGGCTGGCATCCAGGCCCTGCTGGTGGCCAACGGGGTCGCCATCGAGGGACAGCACGTTGTCATCATCGGCCGCGGCCTGACCATCGGCCGCCCCCTTGCGCTGCTGCTCGCCCTCAAGCGACCGCACGCCAACGCTGCTGTCACCGTCGTGCACACCGGCGTGCCGGACCTGGGCGATCACACCCGGCGGGCCGACATCCTCGTGGCTGCCGCCGGTCAGGCCGGGCTGGTGACCCCGGACATGGTCAAGCCCGGGGCCGCCGTGGTGGGGGCGGGCACCTCCTGGTCGGGCAAGCGCCTCCTGTCGGACGTCGACGAGTCCGTCGGCGAGGTCGCCGGCTGGCTCACCCCCAGGCTCGGCGGGGTGGGACCGATGACCAGGGCGATGCTGCTCAGCAACGCCGTGCGGGCCGCCGAGCGACGGGCCCAGCGCCAGTAAGGCTCCGCCAGTCCCGCGGGGGATCGATCCGCGTCAGGAGAACTACGCTCCAGGGCCATGGCGAGGATCTCGGATCTCCTCGACCGGGGTCGGGCCTTCTCGATAGAGCTGTGGCCCCCGCGGAGCGAGACGGCGGAGCGCCGTCTCGAGACTGCCCTGGCCGAGCTGGAGCCCCTGCGGCCGACCTTCACCTCCATCACCTACGGCGCGGGCGGCTCGACCCGGGAGCGCACGCACGACCTCGTCGTGCGCCTGCAGCACCAGAGCTCCATGACCGCCATGGCCCACCTCACCTGCGCCGCCCACCGCCGGGAGCAGCTCGAGGAGATCCTGGTCCGCTACCGGGAGGCCGGGGTCGAGAACATCCTGGCCCTCCACGGGGACCCGCCCCTCGATGCCGCCTCGGCCCTGCCCGACGGCGACCTCCGATATGCGCTGGACCTCGTCGAGCTGGCCCGCTCGGTGGCGCCGTTCTGCGTGGCGGTGGCGGCGCATCCCGAGGGACATCCGGGGGCGCCCGACCGGGCGACCGATCGCCGCCGCACCGCCCTCAAGCTCGAGGCCGCCGACTTCGCCATCACCCAGTTCTTCTTCCGCCTGGAGGATTACCTGGACCTGGTCGAGTCGCTCTCGGCACTGGGCGTCGACAAGCCGGTGATCCCCGGCATCATGCCGATCACCAGCGTTCGCACGGTCAGCAAGATGTGCGAGCTGTCGGGGACCGAGGTGCCGCGGTCGGTGACCGACCGCCTCGAGCCGGTCGCCGACCGGCCCGAGGAGGTGCGTCGCGTCGGCGTCGAGGTGGCCACCGAGCTGGGCCAGAAGCTGTTGGCCGAGGGCGTGCCCGGCCTGCACTTCTACACCATGAACCAGGCCGCGGCGACCCGGGAGATCTACGACAACCTGGGCCTCGGTCCCACCGTCTGAGGCACGCCCCGGCTTCGAGCGACCGCCGGCACCCCCACTAGGCTCGGCTGCATGGCCGAGAAGATCACCATGTCGAGCGACGGCGCCCTCCAGGTGCCGGACGAGCCGATCATCCCCTACATCCGGGGAGACGGGACCGGCGTCGACATCTGGCCGGCGGCCCAGCGGGTGCTGGACGCGGCGGCGGCCAAGCGCGGGCGCAAGCTGGCGTGGAAAGAGGTCCTCGCCGGTCAGAAGGCCTTCGACGAGACGGGAACGTGGCTGCCCGACGAGACCGTCAGCACGTTCAACGAGTACCTCATCGGCATCAAAGGGCCGCTCACCACGCCGGTCGGGGGTGGGATCCGCTCGCTGAACGTCGCGCTCCGCCAGGTCCTCGACCTGTACGTCTGCCTGCGACCCGTGCGCTGGTTCCAAGGGGTGCCGTCGCCCGTGCGCCACCCGGAGAAGGTCGACATGGTGATCTTCCGCGAGAACACCGAGGATGTCTACGCCGGCCTCGAGGTCCAGGAGGGCACCCCGGAGGCGAAGAAGCTCATCACCTTCCTGCACGACGAGATGGGATGGTCGGTCCGACCCGACTCTGGCGTCGGGATCAAGCCGATCTCCGAGACGGGCTCGAAGCGTCTGATCCGAGCCGCCATCAACTACGCCGTGGACCGGGGACGTCGGTCCGTCACCCTGGTGCACAAGGGCAACATCCAGAAGTTCACCGAGGGCGCCTTCCGCAGCTGGGGCTACGACCTCGTGCGGGAGGAGTTCGCCGGGGTGGCCGTGGCCTGGGAGGACTGCGGCGGCGACCCAGGCGATCGGATCCTCGTGCAGGACACCATCGCCGACATCACGCTCCAGCAGGTGCTGACCCGCCCCGACGAGTTCGACGTCATCGCCACGACCAACCTGAACGGTGACTACCTCTCCGATGCCCTGGCCGCCCAGGTCGGAGGCATCGGCATCGCGCCGGGCGGGAACATCAACTACGTCACCGGCCACGGCATCTTCGAGGCCACGCACGGCACCGCGCCCCGCTACGCCGGACAGGACAAGGTCAACCCCGGCTCCCTCCTGCTCTCCGGGGTGCTCATGTTCGAGCATCTGGGTTGGCAGGCGGAGGCGGACGACATCGTCCGGGCCATGGAGTCCACCATCGCCGACCGCATCGTGACCTACGACTTCGCCCGGCTCACCGAAGGGGCGACCGAGGTGAAGACCTCGGAGTTCGCCTCGGCCATCATCGACCGCCTCTAGAGGAGACTGCGTGCCCAGCGCCGATGTCGCTCCCGTCCAGGTCACCGTCACCGGCGCCGCCGGGCAGATCGGCTACGCCCTCCTGTTCCGGATCGCCTCGGGCCAGGCGCTCGGGCCCGACCAGCCGATGGTGCTGCGCCTGCTCGAGATCGAGCCTGCCATGCGGGCGCTCGAGGGCGTGGCCATGGAGCTCGAGGACTGTGCCTTTCCGCTCCTCTCCGACATCGTGGTCACCTCGGACCTGAAGAAGGCGTTCGACGGCACCTCGTGGGCGTTGCTGGTGGGATCGGTGCCCCGCAAGGCGGGGATGGAGCGCCGGGACCTGTTGAACATCAACGGCGGGATCTTCCGGCCCCAAGGCCGGGCCGTCGCCGAGCACGCGGCCAGCGACGTGCGGGTCCTCGTCGTGGGGAACCCGTGCAACACCAACTGCCTGATCGCCCGGAGCAACGGTCGCGAGGTGCCGCCCGAGCGCTGGTTCGCCATGACCCGCCTCGACCAGAACCGGGCGGTCGCCCTGCTGGCCGGGCGGGCCGGGGTGCCGGTCACCGACGTCACGCGCGTCGGCGTGTGGGGAAACCATTCGACCACCCAGTACCCGGACTTCGCCCATGCCCGCATCGGAGGTCGACCGGCGCCGGAGGTGATCACCAACCACGACTGGCTGCGCGGCGAGTTCCTCACCACCGTGCAGAAGCGGGGGGCGGCGGTGATCGAGGCGCGGGGCTCGTCGTCAGCCGCCTCGGCCGCCAATGCCGTGATCGACTCCGTCGTCAGCATCCGCACGCCGACGGACCCCGACGACTGGGTGTCGCTGGCCGTGCCGAGCTCGGGTGAGTACGACATCCCCGAGGGTCTCCAGTTCGGCTACCCCGTGCGATCGACGGGCAGTGGCTGGGAGGTGGTGGCCGGCTTGGAGCACGACGACTTCGGTCGGGACCGCATCAGGATCACGACCGAGGAGCTCCTGGAAGAGCGGGCCGAGGTGGCCGAGCTGCTCGGCTAGGCCTGCTCAGCAAGGTCGGCTCAGCAGAGTCGGCTCAGCTAGGCGAGGGCGGTACTGACCCCCAGCTGGCGCAGGTAGACGAGCCGGCGATCGATCGCCGACTGCCAGGCGGCCATGTCGGCCTCGAAATGATCGCGGTCTCCGTCCTCGTAGGCGTGAGCCAGCTGGTCGAAGGCGGCGTCCTCGGCGTCGAGCAGTGCCCGGTACCGCTGCAGGACGTGGTCGTCGATCACTCCGGTCAGCGTCACGTGCGCCCCCTTGTCCTGGGATGGTCGTCGACACAACCTATCTCGCCGGTGGTGGCGCGTGCCCGCCGCGAGCTCGGGGGCCGTCGGGCCGGCGGCATCGGGTCATCGGCGTCGGAGCGGGTGGTCGGCGGGCACCTCGATGATGGCGAGCCGGAGCCCGTCGGGATCGCGTACCCACATCTCCCGCAGCCCCCACGGCTCGGTGACCGGCGGTCGCTCCACGCGCACGCCTCTCGCCGTCAGCTCGTCGTGAGCGGCGTCGACATCGCGAACCTGCAGCCAGAGGGCCACGTTGGGCGCCGTCGGCGCCTCAGCCCGCCCGGACACCTCGAGGAACCCGCCGCCGAGGAAGAAGACCACGCCTCGCTGCGACCCCTCACCGAACTCCCGGTACACGGCCAGCCTCAGCGCGTCCCGGTAGAAGGCGAGCGACCGGTCGAGGTCGGACGGGCGCAGCAAGAGCCGGCTGGCGAGCACTTCCATCCGGGTCAGTACTCGGTCCGCGCTCGGACCTCGTCGAAGCGGGCCCGCACCCGCTCGAGGACCTCCTGGCCCCGCAGCAGGGCCCCCAGGTCGCCGCTCACCCGGATCCTGCCGGCAAGGATGGCGTCCTGGGGTGTGGTGTCGCCCCGTGCCAGGGCGGCGGCGGTGCCGTAGTCCTCGGTGATGGTGGTGTCGGCGTCATCCGCCCGGCCCGGTGTCAGCTCGACGCGACCGTCGTCCACGCGGGTCGTATAGCACCACTCGTCGCCGTTCGGCCCGACGACGACCTGTTGAATGGTGAGATGGACCCCGGACGCGGCCAGGGAGACCTGCTCGTCGAGCGCCACCGCGCCGTTCAGCTCAGCCACCCACTCGTCCGACAGAAAGCGGACCATCTACCGGTGGTTCAGCCCGCTGCCGTCCGCCCCCGGCGGCGGATCTTGCGCCCCAGCCACGCCACCGGGTCGTAGGTGTCGACCACCCGTTCCTTGAGGGGGATGATGGCGTTGTCGGTGATGTGGATGCTCTCGGGGCACACCTCGGTGCAGCACTTGGTGATGTTGCAGTAGCCGAGGCCGGCCTGGCTCTGCAGCAGCGGGCGGCGATCGGCGGTGTCCAGTGGGTGCATGTCCAGCTCCGCGTAGCGGATGAACATCCGAGGCCCCGCGTACTTCGGCTTGTTCTCCTCGTGGTCACGGATGACATGGCAGACGTCCTGGCACATGAAGCACTCGATGCACTTGTGGAACTCCTGGAGACGCTCGACGTCCTCCTGGCTCATCCGGTAGGTGCCGTCCGGCTCGCGGGGCTTTGGCGCGAAGGCCGGCACCCGCTTGGCCATCTCGAAGTTGAACGAGACGTCGGTCACCAGGTCGCGCACGATCGGGAACGTCCTGAGCGGTGTCACCGTCACCGCCTCACCCGGCTCGAAGATGTTCATCCTCGTCATGCACATGAGGCGCGGCTTGCCATTGATCTCTGCGCTGCACGAGCCGCACTTGCCGGCCTTGCAGTTCCAGCGAACCGCCAGATCGTGGTTCTGGGTGGCTTGCAGGCGGTGGATGACGTCGAGGACGACCTCGCCCTCCTCGGCATGCACGCGGTACTCCTCGAGGGCGCCGCCGTTCGCGTCGCCTCGCCACACCTGCATGGTCGCGTCGGGCATCAGTGCGAATCCTCGAACAGCGCCTTGAGGTCGTCAGGCATCTGCGGCAGGGGCTCGGCGTGGATCGACAACTCGTCGTCTCGTCGGCGGATGACCATGTTCACCTTTCCGAGCTCCTCGTCGGCCCGCGGGTAGTCCTCACGGGTGTGACCACCTCGGGACTCGGTGCGTTGCAGGGCCGCCATGGTGAGGCACTCCGACAGCGTGAGGAGCGCGTCGAGGTCCAGGGCCAGGTGCCAGCCCGGGTTGTACTGACGGTGGCCCTCCACCTTGACCCGCGTGGCGCGCTCCTTGAGCACGGCCAGCTCCTGCTGGGCCTCCTTGAGCTCGTCCTCGCGGCGGATGATGCCGACCAGTCGCTGCATGCAGTCCTGGAGGTCCTGCTGGATGGCGTAGGGGTTCTCACCCTTCTCCCGCCCGAAGGGGGCGAGAGCGTGGCTCGTGGCTGCGTCGACCTGGCCGGCGTCGATCTCGGGCGTGCCGCTCCGGCCCATGGCGTGCTGGGCCGCGGCGTGCCCGGCCCGGCGACCGAACACGAGCAGGTCCGAGAGCGAGTTGCCGCCCAGGCGGTTGGCGCCGTGCATGCCCCCGGAGACCTCACCGACGGCGTACAACCCGGGCACGGTGGATTCGGCGGTGTCGGCGTCGACCCGCACCCCACCCATGAAGTAATGGCATGTGGGGCCGATCTCCATGGGCTCGGCCGTGATGTCTACATCGGCCAGCTCTTTGAACTGGTGGTACATGGAGGGGAGCCGGCGCCTGATGTAGTCAGGGTCCCGGCGGCTGGCGATATCGAGGAACACGCCGCCGTGGGGGGTGCCGCGGCCGGCCTTGACCTCGGTGTTGATGGCTCGGGCCACCTCGTCGCGGGGGAGCAGGTCCGGCGTGCGGCGGGCGCTGGTCCGGTCGGTGTACCAGCGGTCGGCCTCCTCCTCGGTATCGGCCGTCTCGGAGCGGTAGAGCTCGGGGATGTAGTCGAACATGAAGCGACGGCCCTCGCTGTTGCGCAGGACGCCACCGTCTCCCCTGACGCCCTCGGTGACGAGCAGCCCCCGGACCGATGGTGGCCACACCATCCCGGTCGGGTGGAACTGCAGGAACTCCATGTCGATGAGG
>DATBBR010000114.1 GCA_036270875.1 Acidimicrobiales bacterium | reverse complement strand
CTTTGGCTGCGCTGGTGTCGGCGCTGCGGTGTGGCCTGCCTGCGCCAGTGGGGATCTCGTGCCCATTGCGACGACTAACGAAAAGCTCTATGCGACGCGTCGCCCGAGCAGCAGCGTCAGCGCTGCTTCGATGACGCGGGTAGTGGAGGAAGACTCGGAGCTTCACATTCTGCATCGAGAATCCATTTTTGGATGGGAGGTACTGCAGGTCGCAACGAGGCCTCTGCCCCCGCCACCTGCCGCCAGCGCGCCGGCCTCGCCCGGCGCGACGAGCTCTGCCCCGTTTTTCCCACGCTTGCGTCGTTATGTTCCGCCGGTGCTCGTCGATGTCGCAAGAGCGAGCAACCTCGGCAAACGGGTGCGGCGCACCCTGGCTCGGCCCCCCGACTAGGGGCACAGGCCAACGCACCATGGACGTGAGGAAGAAAATCGACCCGAGACAGCCCCGGTGCGACCGACGGTTTGGCGGTTCAAGGCCAACCGTCCGGGCTGAGATTCCGCCATCGATTCTGCCGACGGGCTGATGCGAGACGGTGTGAGTCGAAGTGAAGGTGACTCCGGGGACCGCTGAAACCGCAGGTAGTGCCGATGGCCCGGTGTTAGTCGAAGTGGGCCGGTGCGAACGTGACACAATTCGAGGATGGGCGAGAAGCGCGGCTCCACGTGACGGCACCGCTGTCATCGCTCCGGGTGGTGGAGTGCTCGATGCTCGGACCCGGAGCTATCACCACTCCTCTGGCTGACCTCGGGGCAGATGTCGTGAAGGTCGAGCCGCCGCAGGGCGACTATGTCCGCGAGATGACCTGGCCCATCGTCGACGGGGTCTCGCTGATGCATCTGCAGCTCAGCCGGGGGAAGCGCAGCGTCGTGCTCGACCTCCGCACGGAGGGGGGGAAGAGCGTCTTCCTCGACCTGGTACGAGGAGCTGATGCCGTCGTGGAGGCCATGCGGCCTGGCGGGCTGGCCCGTCGCGGTCTGGGCTTCGAGCAGCTGAGCGCGGTGAATCCACGCATCGTCTTCTGCACGATCTCCGGGTACGGCATGACGGGCCCGTACCGTGACCTGCCCAGCCACGGCATCGCGTACGACACCTGGGCGGGGGTCGTCACCCCAGAGCGCACCCCGGAGGGCTTTCCCGGCATCCCCGAGCACGTCTCGATCGGGATCAACGCCGGGCCCCTCTACGGCGCCCTCGCCATCCTGGCCGGCGTGACCAACGCCCGGGCCACCGGCCAGGGGAGCCAGCTCGAGGTTGCGCAGTCCGACGCCGCCGCAGCCATGGACTGGCTTCGCAGCTCGACCTGGCGGGCCTATGAACGGCCCGAGTCCGAGGTCACGGGCAACAAGTCAGACGACTACGAGCGCCGGCCCCCGGGCACGGCTGGCATGCGCGACGGGGTCCGGTACCAGATCTACGAGTCGGCTGACGGGTACGTGATGCTGATGGCGTCCGAGCAGGCCTTCTGGAAGTCGTTCTGTGACGGCGTGGGTCGTCCTGACCTGTTCGAGCGATGGCCAGGTTCGAAGTTCGCCGACCACGCCAAGGGAAATCTCGAGCTGCGGGCCATCCTCGCCAAGGTGTTCGCGGAGCGCAGCACCGAGGCCTGGGTGGACTTCGCCGGGGAGCACAACGTGCCCATCGCCCCGGTCAACTCGCCGAAGACCCTCGCTGACGATCCGCAGTTCCTGGACCGCATGTCGTGGCTCCCGGCGTCCGAGCTCGGTGCGGACATGCTTCCCAACCCCATCAAAGTCGTCGGCGAGGCGCTCGCCACCCCCACCATGGCACCGACGCTCGGCCAGCACACCGACGAGGTCCTGACCACCGTGCTCGGCTACGACGAGGCCCGCATCGCCGAGCTCCGCGCCTCTGGTGCCTTGGGGTAGGGCCGTGGCGGTCTCGACCCCGGCCGTCAGCGGCGTGGTGCCGCCGGTGCGGCTCTGAGGCTCTGGAAGTAGTCCAGGTCGGTGTCGTCGGGAGGGCGACCCACCCGCGTGGTGGTGTCGACGTCGACCGCCTCGGCCCGTAGGGCGGCGACGCTCCAGCGCTCGGGCGCCCGGGCGACCGCCGGATCGAACTCGAAGTGCCGCATGGCGTTCTCGTGGGTGATCTTGTCGATCTCGTCGTCGCCGAGAGCTCCGAGCAGCGATTCGAGCGTCTCTGGCCCGCGGGGCCAGCTGCTGTCCGAATGGGGGTAGTCCGACTCCCAGCAGACATTGTCGATGTTGAACTCGTCGATGAGCTTGATCCCCACTCTGTCGTTGATGAAGCAGCACAGCACCCGCTGGCGGAAGACGTCCGCAGGACCAGAGCCGGGAGGGAAGCTGTGCCGGGTCCAACCCGCGTGGCGCTCCTGGGTGTGCTCGGCCCGTTGGAGGAAGTACGGGATCCAGCCGATGTCCCCCTCCGTCAGAGAAAAGCGCAGGTTCGGGAACCTCCACCAGAAGTCGGCCCACAGCAGGTCACCCAGGGAGTAGATCGACATCGCTGACGACAGACTCATGGCGACGCTGGGCGGAGCGTCGGGCGAGGTCGCCGCGCTGCGAGAAGACGAGCCGACGTGCAGGCACAGCACCGTTCTCGCATCGGAGCAGGCGGCGAAGAGCGGGTCCCAGTGGCCGCTGTGGATCGAGGGAAGCTTGAGGGCGGCGGGGTTCTCGGAATAGGTGACCGCATGACAGCCCTTGTCCGCCAGCCGGCGCACCTCAGCGGCGGCGAGCTCGACGTCGAAGAGGGGGAGAATGCCGCAGGGGATGAACCGATCCGGATACGCGGCGCACCACTCGTCTACATGCCAGTCGTTGTAGGCCTTGATCATGATCTCGTTGACATCGCGATCCGGGCCTTCGTTGAGAACCTGACCGGAGAAGCCGGTCCAGTTGGGGAAGTTCAGCCCCGCCAGCTGCCCTCCGGCCGACATGTCCCGCACCCGCTCGTGAACGTCGTAGCAGCCGGGACGCATCTCGTCGTAGCGCTGGGGGTTGACGTTGTACATCTCGGGAGGCTTGCCCGCAACGGCGTTGAGACCCAGGTTGCGGCCCGGCTTCTCGCCGTACCACCACTGCTGGAAGCCCCGCTCGTCGGTGACGACACGCGGGGCGCGATCTCGGTACCTGGCCGGAACGTGAGCGTCGAACATGTCCGCTGGCTCAGCGATGTGATCGTCGACGCTGATGAGGACCATGTCTTCAGGGCGCACGCGGAGCCTCCACTGACGGTAGGCGGTTCTTCGTACGGCTATTGTCGTATTCTATATACCTTTGGGCGAGAGGTCTTCGGAGATGACGACGAACGGCAAGGTCTACATCCACGAGTTGATCGACATCCTCGGCCACAATCGGGCTCGGTACATGTACCACATGACGGCCAATTGGAGCCCCATCGCCCAAGAGGAACGACATCAGCTCTGCTACGGCGTGTGGGGCGTCGTGGGTAGCACGTCCCACTGGCCGAGGGTCCTCAACATCTGGGAGGAGGATGGCTTCGAAGGCCTGGCGATGTCGTTCAGCCATGAGTTCGAGCACCCGGGGCTCCAGGACCCCAAGCTGGCCAAGTGGTGGGCGGAGGCAGCCAACTACCGCCGCGGTGGGCTCGACAGGATTCTCGTGCCCGCGCCGTGGGCTCGCACCATCGAGGAGCTGTGTGCCGATGGCGTGCGGGGGGAGGTGTACGCCCACGAGCAGGTCCGGCTGGCGCAGGGCGGCTCCCGCGACTTCCTGGAGCACATCCGGGACACGGCCGTGCCGCTGTACGCGGAGCACGGCTGGGTGCTCGCCGGTGCATGGGAGACGGCCATGACGAACGAGTCCGAGTGCATCCTGTTGTGGGCCATCCCGTCGTGGGAACGATGGGCCGCCCTGGAGCGGGCGGAGCAGGCGGACACGCCACTACGCCGGTGGCGACGCGCCAGCTACGGCCGGACCATCTCGTCCGAGCGGTTCCTCGTCGTCGACGCACCCCTGTCGCCCTTCCGCACCGGCCGGCAACCCGGTAAGTCGGACAGGAGCGACGACTGGCAGGATCTTTGATCTACGTACCCTTGGGTCCGTCGGAGCCAGCACTATCGAGCAGGCCACGCTCGCGGAAGACGGCGACGACGTTGTCAGCCTGGCGTCTCATCATCCGCTGGTACTCGGTGGCGGCCCGGTCGCCGTCGCGACGTTTCATGGCCCTGGCGATCGCGGTCAACCCCCTCCGCTCGCCTTCGATGGCAGCCGGGACGAGCTCGAAGAAGTTGCCCGGGACCAGCCCTGACATGGCTCGAAGCACGACGTTGATGCGTGGTGAGCGCGCCGCCCCCGTGATGGCGGCGTGGAAGTCGATGGCGAGGCTTTCGAGCTCGTCGGCATCGTCGGTCTCGTTGAACGCATCCGCCAGCTTGGCCAGCTCGTCCTCCAGACCCGGCGCCTTGCGGGCGAGCGCCCGCTTGGCGGCGAACCCATAGACGAGGCCGTACAGCTCGTAGTGATCTCGGACCGCCTGCTCGTCCAGTGCGGTGACGAAGGCGCCCCGATGGAGCTCGATGCTCACCCAGCCGCCGCTCTCCAGAGCGATGAGTGCTTCCCGGATCGGGATCCGGCTGATCCCGAGATCCTGGGCGAGCTCGTCCTGGGGCACGCGCTCGCCGGGACGCAGCTCGCCCTCGAAGATCAATCGCCGGATGTACAACGCAGCGTCGGTACCGCTGCTGCGTCTGGCGAACCGTGGAGCGGACGAGGTGCGGGGCATTGTCCTCCAGAGCAGATCAGAACCTTCGCTATCATGCATATTGTATCGACATGCGTGGCCGTGGGAGGTTGCGAGGGGATGAACTACCGGTCGGCCGGTTGGGATTGGCCGGTGCGGACCGGGCCGGCACGAACGACCGGGGAGACACACCAGGTGGAGGACAGCCCCCAGAGCGGGCCGCCTCGAGGCGACTGGCTGGGCACGGAGTACCTGCGCTTCGAGCGGCACGGGCCCTTCGGCCGGTGCATCGTCGACCGGCCGGCCAGCCGCAATGCCATGACGCCGGCCATGTACTTCGGGGTGCGATACGCCTCCAACCATGTCGACGCCGACGACGGCCTGGCGGGGTTGCTCATCACCGGTACGGGAGACGTCTTCATCCCCGGGGGGGACCTCGGCGGGTCCAACGAGGACGATTGGGCCGACCTCTCGCGCCTCCTGCACATGGAGGTCCTGCCCTTCGACGCCCTCCGCCAGGCCCGCAAGCCCGTGGTATCCGCCGTGAACGGGATCTGTCAGGGCGGGGGGCTCGTCATCGCCATGTTGAGCGACGTCGCCGTCGTCAGTGATCGAGCAACGTTCCGGGTGCCCGAGCTGTACCGAGGGATCGCCGACACGCACTACGCACAGATTCTCTGCCGCCAGGTCGGTCCGGCCCGCACCCGGGACCTGATGTTCACCGGACGCAGGCTGGGTGCCAGCGAGGCGGTGGAGTGGGGTCTGGTGTCCCGTGTCGTACCGCACGAAGAGCTCCTCGACGCGGCGACCGAGGTGCTCATTGCATGCGCGCGCACGGCACCGGGCGCTCGCAATGACGTCAAGCGCACCCTGGATGGTTACTACGGCCTGTACGACCGCATAGGAATGGCCGCCAGTGTGCGGGGTCCCGAGGCGCGCGAGGGATACCTGGCCTTCAAGGAGAGACGGCAGCCGAGCTGGGTCCCGCCCGAGCTAGGGCTCGACGATCGCCTGTGAGACGAGGTCGGCCCGCAGCACCTTGCCCGTCTCGTTTCGAGGCAGCTGGCGCACATGGTGGAAAGCCACCGGCACCTTGTAGGGCGCCAGGTGGTCCCGGCACAGAGCTTCCAGCTCCCCGGCTGGAGCCGGATCGCCGGTGAAGAAGGCGACCGGGACAGCGCCCAGACGGTCGTCCGGAGCTCCGACGACAGCCACATCAGTCACCGCGGGGGACAACCGGAGCACCTCCTCGACGTCGCCCGGGTAGACCTTGTTCCCGCCCCGGTTGATGACATCGCTGGCGCGTCCCTCGATCCACACGAATCCATCGCTGTCGACCCGGGCCATGTCTCCCGTGTCGACGTAGCCGTCCGCGTCGACGCGGTCTTCGAGGTCCCCGCCGGCTGCGTAGCCGAGGGCCCGGTTGGGTGGCCGCACACGGAGCCGCCCGGTCTCACCGGGCTCCACGACGCTGGCGTCGTCGCCGACGACTCGGATCTGCACCCCCGGATGCGGCCGGCCGACGGCGCCGACCTTGTCGGGGTAAGCCTTGGCGTCCGCCGCGGTCCAGCCGATGACCTCTCCGATCTCGGCCTGACCGTATCCATTCAGCACTAAGGCGTGGAACCGTTCGGTGAAGCGCCGAGCCTGGAGAGGTGAGAGTGGCGCCGTGATGCTTCGCACGTACCTGAGAGGAGAGAGGTCGCCGATCTCGGGATCGTCGTTGAGCATGGTGATGGCGGCCGGCGGCAGCACCGTGGAGCGGATCTGGAATCGCCCGACCAACGCGGCGAAGTCACTCGCCTCGAACCGGGCGATGATCACCAGGGCGGCGCCCGCGCGCAGGCCGAACAGAGCGTTGTAGATCCCGGCGTTGAGGGCGAGCGAGACCGGGATCAGGTTGGGCGTGGGAGAGCGGGAGCGATCGCCGGGGCCGCCGCGAAGCGGACCCAGCACCCGGTCGATGAGCTCGAGGTAGGCGTGGTGGGTGTGCAGGACGGCCTTGGGCTTGCCGGTCGTCCCCGATGTCCACAGGACGAACCCGACGCCGGGCTCATAGGTGCGGCCATCTCGATCAGCAGTCAGGCCGTACTCGTCGAGGAGGGCCGCGGGCTGGGTCACCTCGATGATGCGATCGACCTCGTGGGACGGAGATCGGGGGTTGACGGGAACCCACACGCACTCGGCCATCCAGGTGCCGAGCATGGCGATCACCGCCTCGGGGCCGTTCGGCAGCTGCGCGGCGACGGCCTGGCCGGGATCGACCCCCTTCTGTCGCAGGTCATCGGCCAGGACGGCAGCAGCGCGCCGGGCATCGCCCGCGGTCACGGCGCGGTCGAGCGTGTGCAGCAGGGGCTCGTGGTCGGAGAACGGGTGCTCAGTGAGCAGCGAGGACAGGTTCGTCATGAGCTGCCTTCCAGGGAGCCGCCCCATGCCACGACCGGACCGGCGACGTCGACCATCCGGCTCAGCTGGGCCGGATCGGTCGCCAAGGAGACCGGCTGCGGTCGCTCGGCGACGACCAGCCGCCTGAGGCGATCCAGATGATCGGCAGGCGCCAGTGCCGGTCCGGACGGGTCCCACGCCTCCAGCGGTACGGCGACCCCCAGGTGATCGGCCGCCTCGAGCACGGCATGGACCGGGGCGGCCACCGGACCGTCCACCACGGCCAGCACGGCACGAGACGGACAGCGGAGCCGGGCGACCAGCGCGCAGGCCGGGGCGAAGCCGACGGCATCGGCCTGAGCCGGGACGTGGACGGCGCCCGGCTCGGTCGTCGCAAACGTGCGCGCCACCCAGTATCCGGCGACCCCCGGGTCGGCGGCGACGAGCCCCTCGGGACCGAAGCTCCGGCCGTAGTTGAGGGTCACACGGGTCGGAGCGAGAGGCACGACCTCT
Organism: Acidimicrobiales bacterium; assembly: GCA_036270875.1. Classification (NCBI taxonomy): domain Bacteria; kingdom Bacillati; phylum Actinomycetota; class Acidimicrobiia; order Acidimicrobiales; species Acidimicrobiales bacterium. The sequence continues at coordinate 990 of DATBBR010000114.1, read as the reverse complement.
GCCGACCAACCCTGCTGGGTGACGGCGGCGAGCCCGGCTCGGAGGGGGGGCACGGCGAGATCGAGGCGTGGCCGCCACCACCGTTCGGCGAGTGGCCCCAGAGAGCGCGGGCGGGCGACGACCGACGGCGCCAGCTGCCAGCGCACGGCCGGAGCCTCATCGGGATCCAGCCCCGTGGCCACAATCAGGTCGGCATCGGCGAGGCCGCCCAGCTCGAAGTCGCGCGCCTGCAGGCCGACGGTGGCCCAATGGTGCCGACTCCTCCAGTCGAGCACGCCCTTCGCTCCCCAGGTATTGAGCACGCCGAGGCTGGCGCTGGCCGCCAGGGCGCTCAGCCCCGCCACTGCCTGGCTCTGTATGACATCCGGTCCGGCCAACACGACCGGGGATCGGGCCGCGGTCATGACCTCGAGGTCGTATGGATCGGGCTCTATCCAGCTATCGACACGGACCGGCGGAGGCGGTATCGCGTCAGGCGCCGGTGCGTCGAGGTCGAGGTCCAACCGGAGGACGAGCGCCCCGCGAGCCAGGGACACATCGGCGTCGAGCAGATCTGTCGGGTCGGTGATGGCGAGCTCCGGAGCCGACGGCTCCGGGCTGGCCACGAGCAACCGGCCGTCGCCGGCGTGCGCAGCCGCCGCGGTGCCGTTGACGCGCCGGTGCGCGGTGGCCAGCTTGGCCGCCACTTCCGGGTCGTCTACCTCCACGACGGTCGGGCCCGGCAGCGGCTTTCCGTACACGGCGTCGATCCCGTGTACACCGAGCCACCGGACCAGGAGCTCGCCGGCGGTCGTCACCCGGCCGCCATCCTCAGCGCCCAGAGGGCGGGACCCATGCGGGGTCGCGCTTCTCGGCGAAGGCCCGGGGGCCCTCCTCCTGATCGGGATGTCCCCACAGCGACGCCAGCTCCTTGGCCCCTGCCCGGCAGGCGTCGGTCAGTCCCAGCTCGAGCGCCTGCCACAGCGCCCGCTTGGTGGCGGCCATGGCGGC
>DATBBR010000113.1 GCA_036270875.1 Acidimicrobiales bacterium | reverse complement strand
CGTGCATCTCTACCGGACCGGGCACGCCTACCACGGCGTGCACCCGTTCTACATGTGGTATTGGGGGGCCCACGCCCTTCAGCACCTGGGGGCCGTCATCGTGGTGGGCGGTGACCGGCGGGCGGTACGGCGCTTGGGCTTCAAGCCGGCCTCGGGCCTCGGCGATGCGCTGGAGATGGCAGAGGACGTCGTCGGCCCGGAGCCGTCGATCACGCACCTGCACGCCCCGCCGCTGCTGATGGCGAACGTGAGCTGAGTCCCATCGTGCCCACCATTCCTCGACCGGCGTTTCCCTGGGCCGCACCGACGTGGCCCGACGGTGTGGAGCCGCCGCCGCTCGAGCGCTCCGTGGGCATCGATTACGACACGGCCTGGTCGCGCCGCTATGGCGTCCGGGTGGCCCGGGCGGCGCTGCTCGACTGGCTGGCCCGGCCGATGGTCAAGGTACTGGCCTCACCGCGCGTCGACGGCCTCGATCGGATCGAGCACCTCGACGGCCCGGCCATCTTCGCCGCCAACCACGCCAGCCACCTCGACACGCCGCTGGTGCTGTCGGTGCTCCCGTCGCGCTTCCGCCACCGGACGCTGGTCGGGGCGGGCGCCGACTACTTCTTCGACACCCGCTGGAAGGCGGCGCTGTGGTCGTTCGCCATCGCCGCCATCCCCATCGAGCGCCAGCGCGTCAACCGGCGCTCGGAGGAGGAGGCCGGCGAGCTGCTGCGACGAGGGTGGAGCATGGTGATCTTCCCCGAAGGGGGGCGGACTCCGGACGGCTGGGCGCGTCCGTTCCGCGGCGGTGCCGCCTACCTGGCGACGCGCTCGGGGCTGCCGGTGGTGCCCATGTACCTCGACGGCACCCGCCGGATCCTCGCCAGGGGAAGCGGGACGCTGCGACCGGGCTCGACACGGGTCTGCATCGGACGGCCGTTGTGGCCCAGGCCCGACGAGGACGCCCGGCGGCTCTCGATCCGAATCTAGGCCGCGGTGGCTGCCCTGGCCGACGAGACGGCCACCGACTGGTGGTCGGCTCGGCGTCGTGCCGCGGCCGGCCGGACACCGAGCCTCGGCGGCCCCGCCATCGGAGCCTGGAGGCGGGCCTGGGCCCTGGACGGCGACCGGCCGGTGGCGACCGATCGGTCGTCCCGACGCTGGCCGCTACGCTCGGACCGCTAGCCCGGCGACAGAGCACACGTGCACCGGTCACCCTGCCGGTGGGGTATCTTGAGGTGCCCAGCTCCGGGTTGATACCGCAGCGCTGCGGCTGCCTGCCGATCAGGCGGGTACGTGGGCAATGGCGCCTCGAGCACGGCCGGCTCACCTGTCCCGAAGTACCGACGTTGCGAGGTGGTACCCAAGTGCGCCCTGAGCGAGACGCCTGTGGCATTGGTTTCGTGACCGACCGGGAGGGTCGAGCGTCGCGCGACATCGTCGAGACGGCCCTCTCCGCGCTCGCCTGCATGACCCACCGCGGCGCCGTCGCCGCCGACGCCCTCACCGCCGACGGGTCGGGTGTGCTCCTCGGCATCCCCCGCGCCATCTTCGGCGAGGGGCCTGACGGAGTGCCCCACGGAGTGGCCAGCCTCTTCGTACGCGGTGACGATCCCCGCCCCGCAGTCGAGGCGGCCGCGGCCGAGGAAGGCATCGCGGTCGTGGGTTGGCGCACCCCGCCCACCGACGAGGAGCACCTGGGCGTGCTCGCCCAGGACAGCCGGCCCGAGTTCCTCCAGGCGATCCTCGAGACCCCGCAGCCCGACGAGCGCGCCGCCTATCGGTTGCGCCGGCGTATCGACGCCACGGCCGGCGGCACGTACGTGGCCAGCTGCTCCTTCCACACCGTGGCCTACAAGGGCCTGGTGGCCGCCCGCCTGCTGTCGCGGTACTACCTGGACCTGGCCGACGAGCGCTACGTCTCGCCCCTCGTCGTGTTCCATCAGCGGTTCTCGACCAACACGCTGCCCACGTGGGAGCGGGCCCAGCCCTTCCGCACCCTCTGTCACAACGGCGAGATCAACGCCATCGCCGGCAACCAGAACCGCATGCGGGCGCGCGCCCGACTGGGCACCGAGGAGGCCGGCCTCGGCCCCGAAGCGCTCTTCCGGCCGCTCCTCGACGAGACCGAGCCCGACTCCGGGCGTCTCGACTCCGCAGTGGAGGTGCTCGTCCGGGGCGGACGCGACATCCGCCACGCCGTGGCCATGCTCGTGCCCGAGGCATGGGAGGGCGAGCGCGACCTCGACGCCGCCGTGCTCGGCTTCTACCGCTACCACGCCTGTCTCGTCGAGCCCTGGGACGGGCCCGCGGGGCTCATCTTCACCGACGGAACGGGCGTGGGTGCGGCCCTCGACCGCAACGGTCTTCGCCCGCTGCGCTACACGATCTGCGAGGACGGCATGGTCGCCTGCTGCTCGGAGGCGGGAGCGGTGGACCTGACCGGACGAGGCGAGGTCCGGCGCGGCCGTCTGGGACCAGGCCAGATGATCTTCGTCGATCCGGGCCGAGGCGTGTACCTCGACGGCGACTGCAAGGCCGGGCTGGCGGCCAAGGCTCCTTACGCCCGCTGGGCCGCTGACGGTCTGATCCAGGTCGGACCAAGTCGGCCCGTCGAGGACACCCCGCCGACCGAGGAGCTGGAGCGTCGCCAGATCGCCCACGGCTACACGGTCGAGGAGATGCGCATGGTGATCAAGCCCATGGCGGCTGACGCCAAGGAGCCGATCTTCTCGATGGGCGACGACACCCCCCTTCCGAACTGGGCCGGTCGTCCCCGTCCCATCCATCACTTCCTCAAGCAGCGTTTCGCCCAGGTCACCAACCCGGCCATCGACCACCTGCGCGAGCGCCTGGTCATGAGCCTCCGCACCCTGATCGGGCCCCGCTCCGCGCTGCTGTCGGAGCGACCCGAAGCCGCGCACCTCGTCGAGCTGCCCTCGTTCTTCCTGACACCCTCGACCCTGGAGCAGCTGCGGGGGCCGGCCGCGGCTCCGTTCCGCCCGGCCGAGCTCGACGCCACCTTCTTGGTCGACGCCGGCGCCGCCGGTCTGCAGGAGGCCGTGGAGCGCCTGCAGGACGAGGCCGCCCGCCTGGTGGCCGGCGGTAGCGGCCTCCTCGTGATCACCCAGGATGGCGTCTCGGCGGAGCGCGCTCCGATCCCATCGCTGCTCGCCACCGGTGCAGTCCACCACCGGCTCGTGTCAGAGGGCCGGCGGGCTGCCACCAGCCTGCTCGTGGTGGCCGACGACGCCCGGGACACCCACAACATGGCCTGCCTCCTCGGCTACGGCGCCGACGCCGTCTGCCCCCGCCTCGCCCTCCAGAGCGTCGCCGCCGACGCCGACGCCTCCGAGGAGGGCGGCGCGGTGAGCGCCGCTGCCCAGGAGAACTACCAGGCCGCGGTCGAAGATGGCGTCCTCAAGATCATGTCCAAGATGGGTATCTCGACCGTCGACTCGTACCGGGGCGCCCAGATCTTCGAGATCGTCGGGCTCGCGGCGGAGGTCGTACAGACGAGCTTCGCGGGTACGCCCTCACCCGTCGGAGGCCTTGGCTGGCGGGCGCTCGGCGAGGACGCGCTCGCCCGTCACGCCGAATCCGGCCTCGCCGATGCCGTCGGCGTCGCGGCCAATGGTGATGGCGCCGCGTCGAGCGACCGGGAGGCCAAGCTCCAAGCGGCGAGGGAGGCAAAGGCGGCCCGCCAAGCCAACGGTGACGGTGGCGGTGAAGCTGAATCCAAGGAGGCCAGGGCGGAGCGTCTGGCAGCCCGGGCCAAGGCGGCACGAGAGGCCAAGGCGGCGCGGCAGGCGGAGGGAACGACGACGGCCAGGATCCCACCCAGAGCCGGGCCGACAGGCGACGACACCGGCGATGACACGGCCAGCGACAACGGCGACGACGACAGCGACGAGGACGGCGAGCGTCCCCAGCGCGGCGGCCGGCGCGGCGCCAGGAGCCGACTGGAGAACCCCGGCTACTACCGGGATCTCAAGCGGGGAGGCGAGTACCACGCGCACAACAAGGACGTCGTCGACGCGCTGAACGGCATGACCGCCGCCCATCTGCTCCAGCAGGCCATCCGCGGTGACCGCGAGGACATCTACCTCAAGTTTGCCGAGCTCGTGCACGGCCGGCCGCCGACCGAGCTGCGCGATCTGCTCGAGCTGGTCTCCATCGGCCCCGCGATTCCCGTCGACGAGGTGGAGCCCGCCGCCGAGATCGCCAAGCGCTTCTCGACCGGTGCCATGTCCCACGGGTCGCTCTCGGCCGAGGCCCACGAGACCCTCGCCGAGGCGATGAACCTCATCGGTGGGCGATCGAACTGTGGTGAGGGAGGCGAGGATCCCTTCCGGTACCTCACCCGGGGTCAGCCCTCGGGCGACAAGAACAGCCGCATCAAGCAGATCGCCTCGGGGCGCTTCGGCGTCACACCCCAGTACTGCGCCTACGCCGACGAGCTCCAGATCAAGATCGCCCAGGGGTCCAAGCCGGGCGAGGGTGGACAGCTCCCGGGCCACAAGGTCTCCGAGGAGATCGCGCGACTGCGCCACACCCAGCCCGGTGTCTCGCTCATCTCGCCCCCACCCCACCACGACATCTACTCCATCGAGGACCTGGCCCAGCTCATCTTCGACCTGAAGCAGGTGAACCGCCACGCCGACGTGTCGGTGAAGCTCGTTGCCTGCGATGGCGTGGGCACGGTCGCCGCTGGCGTGGTCAAGGCGCTGGCCGACGTGGTGCAGGTGAGCGGCTGCAACGGTGGCACGGGCGCCTCTCCGCTCTCCTCCATCAAACACGCCGGAATGCCCTGGGAGACCGGACTGGCCGAGACCCAGAGCGTGCTGATCGAGAACGGCCTACGCGATCGCGTCCGCCTTCGGGTCGACGGCGGGTTCATGACAGGTCGCGACGTGCTCATCGCCGCCCTTCTCGGTGCCGACGAGTACTCGTTCGGGACCGCCGCCATGCTGGCCGAGGGCTGCATCATGCTGCGAGCTTGTCACCGCGACACCTGCAGCACCGGCATCGCCACCCAGCGCTCCAACCTCAGGGCCAAGTTCGCCGGCACCCCCGAGGGCGTCGCCGCCTACCTCCTCTTCGTTGCCCAGGAAGCCCGCACCCTGATGGCCTCGATCGGCCTGCGCAGCTTCGACGAGGCGATCGGCCGGGTTGAGTGCCTGCGCCAGCGGTCGACCGGCGACGAGCGCGTCGACACCGTCGACCTGGGCCCGCTACTCGTCCCCCCGACCGACACCGCGGCCCCCCGACGGTTCGTGGCCACCGCCCCGATCCAGCGCCCGCGGTCCCAGCTCGGCGATCGCCTGGAGGCCGACGCCTTCCGAACGGTGTGGGAGGGTCGGGACATCGAGCTGTCCTACCCCATCACCAACGGCGACCGAGCGGTTGGGGCGTCGCTCGGGGGAACGATCGCCCTCGAGTGGGGCGGGCGAGCACCGCTCGGCACGGCGGTGGTCCAGTTCGAAGGAGCTGCCGGACAGAGCTTCGGCGCCTTCCTCACCCACGGGATCGAGCTCGAGCTGGTGGGTGAGGCCAACGACTACGTCGGCAAGGCGATGGGCGGAGGACGGATCGTGATCCGTCCTCCGGGCAACGACGCTGGCGACCCGGTGCTCGCCGGCAACACCTGTCTCTACGGCGCGACCGACGGCTGGGTGTTCATCGCCGGCTCGGCGGGCGAGCGCTTCGCCGTGCGCAACTCCGGTGCCACCGCGGTGGTGGAAGGGGCGGGCGACCACGCCTGCGAGTACATGACGGGTGGGACGGTCGTCATCCTGGGGCCGGTCGGCTACAACCTCGGCGCAGGGATGACCGGTGGCGCCGCGTACGTGTGGGATCCGCGCGCCCTGCTCCCAGCCCGGCTGAACACCGCGCTGGTCGCCATCGG
>DATBBR010000112.1 GCA_036270875.1 Acidimicrobiales bacterium | reverse complement strand
CCCCAGGAGGACCGGCGCATGGTCTTCGACTGGTCGAACCGCATGATCGGCTCGGAGGACCCCGAGTACCAGCTCCCGGGCGTCGACCCGGGCGAGGCGGCCATGCAGGTGTACAGCTATGCCGAGGAGTTGGCGTCGCAGCGCCGGATGGCGCCGAAGGCCGACCTGGTGTCCGTGCTGATCGACGCCGAGGTCGAGGGCGAGAAGCTCGACCAGCTCGAGCTCGACCTCTTCTTCATGCTGCTGGTCGTGGCCGGGAACGAGACGACGCGGAACCTCATGTCGGGCGCCATGACCGCCTTCTTCGAGCACCCCGACCAGTGGGAGCTGCTGCGCAAGGACCGCTCGCTGCTGCCCGGCGCGGTCGAGGAGATGCTCCGCTACGTCACCCCCGTCATGCACTTCCGCCGCACGGCGACGACCGACTTCGAGCTGCGGGGCCAGGAGATCAAGGAGGGCGACAAGATCGTCTTCTGGCACACGTCCGCCAACCGCGACGAGGAGGCGTTCGAGAGCCCTGACATGTTCGACGTGACGCGGTCGCCCAACAACCACATCGCCTTCGGGGGCGGAGGCCCGCACTTCTGTTTGGGCGCGAATCTTGCGCGCACGGAGATCATGGTGATGTTCGACCGCCTGCTGGAGCGCATCCCCGACATGCGCCTCGACGGCGAGGTCCAGCGGCTGCAGTCGAACTTCATCAACGGCACCAAGCACATCCCGATCGCGTTCGCACCGTCGGCGCCGGTCGGAGGCACGCCGCTGCCGGCCCGAGCCCGTTGACGTGAGCGAGCAGCCGGGGCGCCTGCGTTTCCACCAGGCCGTCAGCTTCCTGCCCACCCGCCAGGCCGTGCCGCTGGCCAGGGCGTCCGACGAGCTGGGCTACGCCGGCATGTACGTGTCGGACCACCTCTTCAACCCGAAGGAGCTGGCGTCGCGCTACACCTACTCCGACCGTCCCGACGGGCACCCGGGCTGGGAGGCGGAGACGCCGTGGCCGGACCCGATGACGCTCATCGCGGGGATGGCGACGGTGGCCGAGAACCTGCTGTTCACGACAGGGGTGTACATCGCGCCGGCCCGCGACCTCATCACGGTGGCCAAGTCGGTGGCCACGGCGGCCGTGGTGTCGGACGACCGGGTGCGCCTCGGTGTGGGCGTCGGCTGGTGCAAGGAGGAGTTCGACCAGACCGGCCAGGACTTCACCACCCGCGGCAAGCGGCTCGACGAGATGATCGTCGCGCTCCGCGCCCTGTGGCACGAGGGCTGGGTGGAGTTCCACGGTGAGTACTACGACGTGCCGCTGTGCCAGATGCTGCCGGCGCCGAGTGCGCCGATCCCGATCATCGGCGGGGGCCATTCGCCGGTGGCGTTGCGGCGGACGGCCGCTCTGTGCGACGGCTGGGTCGCCGCGGGCGCCTACAGCGAGGACGACGCGTGGCTGCATCTCGGGGAGTTGAAGGACGCGCTGAAGAAGGCGGGCCGCGAGGACGAGGAGGGTTTTGCGATCTACCTCTCGGTGGCGGAGCGC